>JAJTIE010000001.1 GCA_021300195.1 Bacteroidota bacterium
GCAGGCTGCAGGCCAAAGCCTATGATGACACAGTACACGGCGGCCTTGCCCCGTGCCTCATTCGTCCACTTGAAAGTGCGGTGGGCGAAGTGGATCTTCACGCCCATTTTCAGCAGGTATTGCCACAGGATGCCTACCTGCTCGCCCTGGGTAATGGAGTTGGTAGACACCAGGGCCACCCGTATGTCGGTGCCCTGTATGTACTGGGCCGCCTTGGCATACCAGGCGCTCACAAAGTCGAGTGTACCGGCCCCCTTTACACCGGGCAGTGCAGCCAGCAGGCCCTCTCGCTGCTTGGGTTCCATCAGCTTGCTGCCTACAAAGGGCGGGTTGCCCATCATGTAGCTCAGGGCTTTGGGGGCTATGTGTTTTTTCCAGTCCAGCGCCAGCGCATCTCCGTGGTGGATGTGCGGGCTGTGGCGCAGGGGCAGGCGGCGGTAGTAGTGGCCAAAGGTTTCGCTCAGCAGCAGGTTCATCTGGTGGTCTACCATCCACATGGCCACCTCGGCTATGCGGGCGGCAAACTCTTCGATCTCGATGCCATAAAACTGGCTGACGTAGAGCTGGCTGAGGTCGGCCACGTCCAGGGTGCGCTGCACGTTGAAGCGTCCGCCCCCGCGCACCTGGCTCACCCATTTGTAGCGGGCCTTTATCACCTCTATCTCCAGCATGCGCAGCTCGCGGTAGGCCATGATAAGGAAGTTGCCACAGCCGCAGGCGGGGTCCAGAAAGTTTAGCCCGGCCAGCTTTTGATGAAAGCTTACCACCTGCCGGGCATTGTTCTTTACCCGTTCAAACTCCGCCCGAAGGTCATCCATAAAGAGGCTATTGATCACCTTCAGGATATTTTTCTCGCTGGTGTAGTGGGCTCCCAGGCTTCGGCGCTCCCTGGGGTTCATCACACTCTGGAAAAGGGAGCCAAAGATGGCGGGCGATATTTTGCTCCAGTCGAAGTAGCAACAGGCCAGCAGGGCCTGGCGCCCGGCCCGCTCAAAGATGGGCGGGCGCAGGGTGGCGCTGAAGAGGTCGCCGTTTACGTACGGAAACTGGCCCAGGTCCTGGTCTACCGTTTTTTGCCGCCTGCCCTCCGGGCTGTCCAGTATGTTAAACACCTCGTTGATCACCGAGCCCAGGTTCCGGCCATCCTCCTGGCTGTAGTTTTCTATGTAGTAGGTAAAGCTGTCCTTGGGAAAAATGCCGGTATCGTCGGCAAACAGGCAGAAGAGTAGCCGCACCATAAAAAGCTCCAGCTCCTTGTCCACATAGCCTTGTTTTTCCAGCTCGTCGTGCAGGCGGCCCAGCAGCTCGGCGGCCTGCAGGTTGGCCGGGTCTTCGTCGCGCAGCTTCACCCGCGTATAGCCTGCCATGAAGCCGAAGAGGTGCAGGTGGCTTAGCAGCTCGCCGAAGGCAAAATCCGTGTTTGTTTGCTCCTCCACATCGTATAGCCGGAAGTGCTCAAAGTCGGACACCAGCACGTAGCGGGGCAGCTGGCTATCCTTTAGCCCCGCAAAGTAGGAGAGGCTCTGGTCGTAGGCCTTGTCCAGGCTTTTGCCTCGGCTTTTGTGCTCTACCAGCAGCACCCCTTCCCAAAAAAGGTCGATAAACCCATAGTTGCCGTCTGCCTTCTTTACCGGTGCCTCAAAGGCGGCCAGGGCACGGCGCTTCTGGCCAAATACATCGAAGAAGTCGTCCCAAAAGCTTTTTGCCTCGGCTTCTTCGCGGCTTTCATCTCGCCACTTGTGTATAAACTGTGTGGCACGGCTTCGTATTTCGTTCCAGCTTAACGACATATCTGTTTCTTATTAGGCGCTTGTGTCTGTCTATCAGATTTGGCTGTGGGCATGCGTACGGCTTGCCTGGCTATCCGGCATCAATATAGGCAGTGCGGGCCGGAAAAGCATAGCAGCGCGGCACCCCGCCCGGGCAGTGGGATGTGTCTTTCTGGCGAAAAAAAAGCCCGAGCTGTGGGCCCGGGCTTCTGCTTTGTTCAGCTGACACGATTCTTACCGTTGCGGAGGCAGGAATCGAACCTGCGACCTTCGGGTTATGAGCCCGACGAGCTACCTCTGCTCCACTCCGCGATAGGGATGCAAAGGTAGTGAATATTTTTGTAAAAGCAAGCGCTGATGGGCCGGTTTCGGATTTTTGCCCAATTCTAGTGGATCACCACCTGGTTTATCTTATCGCCGGCCTTTACCAGGTCTATAAGCTCCAGTCCGTCTGTCACACGGCCAAAGCAGGTGTGGTTTCGGTCCAGGTGGCTGGTGTTCTGGCGGCTGTGGCAGATGAAGAACTGGCTACCGCCGGTGTTTCGGCCAGCATGTGCCATGCTTAGCACGCCACGGTCGTGGTACTGCAGCTTGCCGTCCAGCTCGCAGTCTATCTGGTAGCCCGGCCCGCCGGTACCATCGCCACGCGGGCATCCGCCCTGGATCACAAAGTTGGGGATCACCCGGTGGAAGGTGAGGCCGTTGTAGAAGCCCGCCTGGGCGAGCTTCACAAAGTTTTGTACCGTTTTGGGCGCATCTTCGTCGTAGAACTCGATGTGCATCACGCCATGGTCCGTGTGTATTTCTCCTTTGGTCATGGGTGCAATATAGCACAGGGGCCGTATGTGCCGCAAGCCTGTGCGCGCCAGCCCACAGCCCAGGCTGGCGGAGGCATGCGCCAGGGGTGCTGCCCTAGGCCAGCCGGCTAGCCACAAACTGCCAGTTTACCAATTTGCCAAAGGCGGTAATGTAGTCGGTTCGCAGGTTTTGGTACTTCAGGTAGTAGGCATGCTCCCACACGTCCAGCGCCAGCAGGGGGGTGCCCCGCACGGGCATGTGGTTCATCAGCGGGTTATCCTGGTTCATGCTGTCCGTTATGGCCAGCTGTCCACTGGGCTGCTGCACCAGCCAGGCCCAGCCGCTGCCAAAGTGTGTGCCTGCTGCAGCATCAAATGCCTCCTGAAAGCGTGCCCAGCTGCCAAAGTCTCGCACCACGGCTTGCTGCAGGGGCTCGGGTATGGCGTGGTCTTCGGCCCTGGGGCTCATGCATTGCCAGTATAGGCTGTGGTTCCAGGCTCCGCCACCGTTGTTGCGCACATTCATCCGCAGGGCCTCGGGCAGTGCATCCAGCTGGCTCAGGGTTTCCTCCAGGCTTTTCTCTGCCCAGGGGGTTCCGGCCAGTGCATCATTCAGCTTGCGCACATAGCCCGCGTGGTGCCGGCTGTAGTGTATCTCCATGGTGCGGGCATCTATGTAGGGCTCCAGCGCACCGTAGGCGTAGCCCAGTGCCGGCTGCAGGTAGGTGCCCCCTGTGGCCGCCTCTGTGTGGGGCCAGGCCTGGCTGTGGGCCAGCAGCCTGCCCCCCAGCAGCGCTGCCGCCCCTGCCAGGGTTGTTTTCTGCAAGAATTCTCGTCTCTTCATGTAGTATCGGGCTTAATGCAGTTTCCGGTTGGCACCGGGCCGTGGCGGAATAATTAAAGTGAAAACAGGCCTACAATCTATCGATTTTTTTAGTAGACTTAACCCGTATTTCGGCTACACAGTTTTGACCCTAACCTACCGATGACCATGAAGTTTGACAACATTGCCATACCTGTAGACTTTTCGGAGTCTAGCCTGAACGCCTTTAAGTACGCCTGCGACTTGGCCCGCAGGCATGGCAGCCGGGTGCACCTGGTGCATGTGTACGAGCGCAGCTACTACAGCGTGGCCGGTAGTGCCGGTGGCATTACCTACGCCATAGACGCTACCGAGAATGACCACATGCGTACCCACATCACGCACCAGATGAAGGAGCTGACACAGCGGCCCGAGGCGAAAGGCATCCACTTCTATAGCAAGCTGATAGCCGACATACCCGTGTGGCGGTTCTACGAGGAGCTGGAGGGCACGCAGATAGACCTGATTGTGATGGGTACGCGGGGCGTAACCGGCCTGCTGCATGGTGGCCTGGTGGGCACCAATACCGAGCGAGTAATTCGCCACTCGCACATACCGGTGCTGAGTGTGCCGGAGGGGGCGGGCTTTACGGATACGAAGGTGATCCTTTTTGCCACCGACTTCAAGGATCCGCTGGATGATGTGTACCCAAAGGTGGTAGACCTGGCCCGCCTGAAGGGCGCTGCCATCAAGATTGGGGTTATCAATACGCAGAACAATTTTTCTACCAGCCGCAAGGCCTACGAGGCCTATGAGGAACTGAAGGGGAAATACCCCTATGAGCGGGTGGAGCTGGTGGTGCACAACGACCACAGCGTAGAAGAGGGCATACAGGACCTGGTGCACCTGGTGAATGCCGACCTGCTGGCCATGCTCACCCATGGGCGCACCGGCATAGGCCACCTGCTGAAAGGTAGCATAGCCGAGGACCTGAGCAGCACCCTGGCTACCCCGCTGTTTACCCTACGCCTAGGCAACTAGTACCCCGGGCTGGGCTACCCCCCCATGCCCCCGAAGCTACCCGCCGCAAAAGCCCGACCAGCTGGTCGGGCTTTTGCCTGTCTGTAGGTTTAGACTCCCTCTGGGGCCGCCACAGTTTCTGGGCGTAGCAGGTATGTGGTGGTACGCCCTTTCGCCTTCCCGGCTTTGCGAGCCCCCGGGCAAGGCCGCCCCAAAAATTTCTTTCGGCATAGATTTGTGTGTTGTAAGATTTGCATTAAATTTGTCCTCCCATTTGGCGCGTTCGTCTAGCCAGGTCCAGGACACCTCTCTTTCACAGAGGCGACACGGGTTCGAATCCCGTACGCGCTACCAGCCAAAGCCGACTATCAGTCGGCTTTTTGCGTTACAGGAGTACCACTCGGCAGCACCCGGCACTACCCACAGTCCATCTTTTCCCTGAGTGCCCAGGCACCGCTCGGGCACCGGCGCAGCGCATTTATACCTGCATAACCATAGCGCGCCGCGAATTTCTTAACCAAATGGCCTTGATTCCGCCCGCGCCTATGCTTATAATTGGCGATAAACTTATGTTCAATGTTAATTGAAAAAATGGACTTCGATGCTATTGTAATAGGCGGTGGGCTTGGAGGGTTAACCGCCGGTGCCACGCTCAGCAAGCTGGGAAAAAAAGTACTGCTACTCGAGCAGCACTACATACCGGGTGGCTGCGCCACCACCTTCAAGCGGCGGGACTACCTGATGGAAGTAGCCCTGCACGAGATAGATGGCCCGCACGAACAGGACTTCAAGCGACATGCCTTTGACCTGCTGGGGGTAACCCAGCAGGTACAATTTGTACCCGTCCCGGAGTTTTACCGCATTAAGACAGAGGGTTTGGACTTTGTGGTGCCACACGGCAGGGATGCCTATATCCAGGCACTCAGCAGGGCCTACCCAGAGGAGGCAAAAGGTATAGAAGACTTTGTGGGCTTTATACTGGCCGTGCAGAAGGAGCTCTACCGAATGCCCCAGGGCTGGAAGGCCAAGCTCTTGTTGCCGCTGTTCCCACTGCTGTACCCGCATGTGCTGAGGGCATCTCGCCACACCCTGGGTAGCTGGCTAGATCAGCATATACGGAACGAAGAACTCAAAGTGATCTTGGCTGCAAACCTGGGATACTATCATGATGATGCCTATTCGCTCTCGCTCATCTATTTCTGCGCAGCCCAATCCGGCTACATAGCGGGGGGCGGCTACTACATTAAGGGGGGGTCGCAGCGGCTTTCTGATTATCTGGCTAGTGTGATAGCGGAAAACGGCGGCCAGGTGCTACTGGGCAAGCGCGTTACACACATCCTCACCGAACGGGGTAGGGCAACAGGCGTAGAGTACGAGGATGCCCACAATAAGTGCCTGCCTGCCGTGCAGGTGCATGCACCTATCACCATAGCCAATGCGGCCCCCCCACTGGTGAAGCAGATGCTACCCCCTGCCCTGGCGGCCAAACTGGGCAAAAAAATAGACCATCGCGCCATAGCCAGCAGCATTACCTGCCTGTATATAGGGTTCAATAAAGACCTGAAGAAGGACCTGGGCAATCAGAACTATGCTACCTTCTTGTTTCACCCAAGTGCCAGGAACATGAAAGCATTTCTGGCGTCTCTGCAGGGCGATGACTGGGAGACAAAGCCACTCGACTTTATGGACTATAGCCAGCTGGATTCAGACCTGTGCCCACCGGGCAAGTCCTTTGTTACTATGGGCTCACTAGACTACATGTGCAACTGGGAGGGGCTGGACGAGCAGGCCTATGCCTTGAAGAAGGCGAAGGTAACCCAGATTATACTAAAACGACTGGAGCAGCACTTCCCCGGTGTGGTGCAGCACATAGAGCACTACGAGCTGGCCACACCCCGTACCCTGGCACGCTACACAGCCAACCCACAGGGCACTGCCTATGGGTATGCGCAGCTGAACGAGCAGTCGGGACTGAAGGGGTTTGAACACAGATCGCCCATCCCTGGCTTGTATTTTGCCTCGGCCTGGACAAACCCCGGTTCGGGCTTTACGGGTGTAATAGCTGGTGGGTATGACTGCGCTATTGAGGTGAACCGCAAGCTAAAGCACAGCCAGGCTAAGGGACAGCTCCTGGCCGACGAACGGGTAGTGCCCCTACTAGCGCGTAAAGAAATAGCCGAAGGAACCTTTGAACTGGTTTTTCCCAAACCCAAGGGCTTTCAGCATCGGCCTGGCCAGTATGCCATTCTGGCGCTAAACAAGCCACAGTATACCGAGCTGGATATGGAGCACAGGCCGCTCACCATTGCCTCGCACCCCGACGAGACCCACCTACGTTTTGCCATGCGCATGAGCAGCAGCAGCTTTAAGCGTAGTTGCCTGGCCATGCAGCCCGGAGATACGGTTACCCTCTATGGACCAACAGGAGACTTCCGTATACTACCCACCGGAAGGCCTGTTGTTTTCCTTACCGCAGGTATTGGCATCACCCCCGTTATGCCCCTGCTACACGAGCTGGAAAAAAAAAGTTTGACAAGAAGATTCATCTCTTCTATACCAACTATACAGAAAGCAAGACGACCTACCACCAAGAGCTGAAGGCCATCACGTACGACCGTTTCCACTATCACCCCATTTTTTCAGATACGGAGGGTATGATGACCCTGAACACGCTGCAGCAGCAGTTGGGCGATCTACAGGCCTACGACTATTATCTGATCGGCACCTCCAGCTTTATGAAGGGCATGAACGACCTGATGGCAGCCGCCCGTGTGCCAGCGGAACAGATAGTTGTAGAACACTTTGGGTAAGCGGCGCTCCTAGTTTTTCTGTAGGCTACGCAGCTGTTCAAAGAGTTTGCGCTCCTGGGCACTCAGCCTTTGTGGCAGGGCTATCCCCAGGTGTAGGTACAGGTCTCCGTACTGTCCGGGCTGTTCATACACAGGCATGCCCTTTTGCTTTAGCCGCAGCACCCCGCCAGGCTGGGTACCTTCCTTCAGGTTTAGCTTTACCTTTCCCCCCAGGGTATCCAGCACGTAGGGGCCGCCCAGCACCGCATCGTACAGGGGTAGGGCTACCTCGCGGTGCAGGTTATTTCCATCCCGCTCATACAGGGGGTGGGGTACTACCTGTATGTTCAGCAGCAGGTCTCCGCGGCTTCCGTCTGGGCGCTTGCGGCCCCTGCCCCTTACTTTCAGGCCTTTACCATCGCTCAGCCCGGGCTTCAGGTTCAGGCTGAAGTGCTCCTCGCCCAGTCCTACCGTTTTGGTACCGCCCCGGTAGGCATCCTCCAGGCTGATGCTGAGCGTAGCCCGCAGGTCGCCCTGCCGGCCCTGCTGCCGTGCCCCTGCCTCGGCCCCAAAGCCCCCGCCGAAGAAGGTGCGAAAGAAGTCGCTAAACCCGCTGCCAAAGCCCTCGTGGGTATGCGCAAAGCCGCCATCCTGCGGTTCCCACTGCTGCTGTTGCCGTGGGCCACCGCCCTGCCCATACTGTTTCCAGTTGCTCCCCAGTTTGTCATACTGCTGGCGGCTCTCGGGGTTGCTCAGCACCTCATAGGCCTCGCTCACCTCCTTGAACTTCTGCTCGGCACCCGCATCATTCGGGTTCGTATCGGGGTGGTACTGGCGCGCCAGCTGCCGGTAGGCTTTCTTTATATCGTCTGCCGTGGCACCCTTGCCCACCCCCAGTATTTTATAGTAGTCGCGGTATTCCATGTTTCTTGTCCCCTATTCTTGCTTCCCCCATCTGCCTGGTGCAGTGGCTGTTAGTTAGCCCTGCAAAAATCATTCTAAACCCAGGTAGACGCATGTGGCACCTGGCCTGCTGTCATTCTGGCGTAATAGTTAAGAGTTGTTAAGCCATCCAGACAGATTGATACATTGGCACGAAATTCGTCGTTACAGCATGCGGAGGTATGGCATGGCCGTGCCCCCGGATTTAAACTGAAACGATAATTAAAAATAGGAAGCAACCCATGAAACAACTGATCCAACGCAGAAACCTGATTAGCCTGGGCGCAGGTGCCTTGGGCGGTCTGCTTATGCTGGCCCTGTACAGCTGGGCCTTTGGCCCCGGTTCTCCCCGAACGATTAGCGAAATGCAGCTGGCTGCCCAGCTGCAAAACGTGGCCGACATGCCCAGTGCACCCACCAACTTCAAGGCGGCATCGGCCCTGGCCATGCCCGCTGTGGTGCACATTAAGAGCACCGCTGGCCAAGAGCCCGGCGCCAGGGGCCCCGAGGGGTCGCAGCGCATGCCGGAGGGCATGGAGGAATTTCATCGTTTCTTTGGCATGCCCGATATGCCCCAGGGCCCCCGCATGGGCACCGGTAGTGGGGTGATACTGACCGAGGACGGGTATATTGTGACCAACAACCACGTGATAGCCGATGCAGACAAGGTGGAAGTAACCCTGTTTGACAACCAAACCTTCCCGGCCCGGGTTATTGGCACCGACCCCAGCACCGACCTGGCCCTGCTGAAGATAGATGCCCAGGCACTCACCTTTCTGCCATTTGGCGACAGTGATGCCCTGGAGGTGGGCGAGTGGGTGCTGGCCGTGGGCAACCCCTTCAACCTGACCAGCACCGTAACAGCCGGCATTGTGAGCGCCAAGGGCCGCAACCTGGGTATTGTGGAGGACAAATACCGCATCGAGAGCTTTATACAAACCGATGCTGCCGTGAACCCCGGAAACAGCGGGGGGGCACTGGTAACCACCGAGGGTAAGCTGGTAGGCATCAATACCGCCATAGCTACGCGCACGGGTTCCTACAGCGGCTACAGCTTTGCCGTACCGGTTACCATCGTGCGGAAGGTGGTAGACGACCTGATGCAGTACGGAACCGTGCAGCGCGCATTCCTGGGTGTGCAGATACGCGACGTGGATGCAGCACTGGCCCAGGCCGAGGACCTGGCAAGCACCCGGGGAGTCTATGTACAGGAGGTGAATGATGGCAGCGCCGCCGATGCCGCCGGGATAAAGGCCGGTGATGTAGTGATTGCCGTAGACGGACACCCCATAAAGACCAGCAGCGAGCTACAGGAAACCATTGGCCGGCACCGCCCGGGAGACAAGGTAGGCCTGAAGCTGATGCGCGGAAAGACGGAGAAAGACCTGACGGTTATCCTGAAAAACCAGAGCGGCACCACCCAGCTGGTAAAGAAGGAAGCAACCAAGGGGCTGCAGTGGCTAGGGGCCGACTTTGCCCCCCTGGACGGCGACGATAAAAAACGGCTGGGCCTGGACCATGGTGTAAGGGTGCAGAAACTAACTGCCGGAAAGCTGCGCTACAAGGGCATCCGCGAGGGTTTTGTGATCACCGAGGTGAACCGCAGGCCGGTGCATACGGCAGACGACATACAGCAGCAGCTACAGGGCCTGGAGGCCGGCGCACTGGTAACTATAGAGGGATACTACACCAAGGGAGAAAAAGAGGTGTACAGCTTCTATTTCTAATAGCCCTCAGTAGGTAGTGCAGAGAATGAGCCGCAAGCCATCTTGACCGATGCGTTTGCGGCTTTTTTTGTCTACGTCCCGGTTTCTGACAAAAATCATGGTTTGGGGCGGCAGCACCTCCCATCTTTCGGACGTGGCTGCCAGGTGTGCCATTGGGCCGCTTCGCCAGTCTTTCGGGTGTCTCTTTTGGGTAGTAGGCACTCAGTCAGGTATTGTGTTGAGCACGGAGTGAGCAACTCCGTGCTTTTTTTCTGCATCTTGTGGATCTATCCGCTACGTATGCATACGGTGCTCTTGCTACTGCTGGCCTTGGTTTCCGAGGTGCTGGGCACCCTGGCGGGTTTTGGCAGCAGTACTTTTTTTGTGCCACTGGCCCATTATCTGGTCGATTTTCAGACTGTGCTGGCCATCACAGCCGTGCTGCATGTGTTTAGCAACGCTGCCAAGCTGCTGCTGTTTCGCAAGGATGCCAACTGGCGGCTGGCCCTACTGTTTGTAGGGCCGGGCCTGCTGCTGGTGGTGCTTGGTGCCTGGCTAAGCCAGTACCTGGATGTTTCGCTCTTCGAGCTTCTGCTGGGTGTACTGCTGGCTAGCTATGCGGGTGCGCAGCTGCTGGGCATTGGCTCCAGCTACAGGCTGCAGCCCCGCACAGGCACAGCCCTGGTGGCGGGGGGCATTGCCGGCTTTGTTACGGGCCTGCTGGGCACTGGCGGGGCCATACGTGCTGCAGGTTTGCTCGCTTTTCCGCTAAACAAGGCAACCTTTGTTGCCACCAGTGCGCTGGCCGATTTTTTTACCGACAGTGGGCGGGCCGTTGTGTACCTGTACCAGGGCTACCTGCGCCCCGAGTTCTATGTGCTGGTGCCGCTGCTCCTGGTTATTGGTATAGTGGGCAGCTGGCTGGGGCGCATTCTGCTTCGGCGTGTGCCCGAGGCGCGTTTTCGCATCTGGGTACGCCTGCTGCTGCTGGGCATTGGCCTCTCCATGGTTGTTCGCAGTGTGCTAGGCTGGCTGGGCTAGCACAGCACCCAGGCTACTGCCCAGGTGGGGGCACGGCCTGTAGCAGCAGGCCGCCCGAGGTCATCTCCCTGCCCATACCAATCAGGAAACTGTAGCGGCCAGGGCCATAGCTACAGCGAAAGCCGATCCGAAAATACTGATCGTACCAGCTGGGGGTCAGGTTTGCCACACCCACATACTTTGCCTGCCTGCCCGGCCGTGGATACGGGTACAGCAGGGCTACCCTAAGCATATTGCGCGGAGCCGAAGACAGATAGCGGTAGATAAGGCTGAGGCTATCGCCCACCAGTACCGTGTCTGGTGGCAGGCTGGTTACCAGCTCGGCCAGCAGGGCCCCGTAGGCCACCGTTACATACACCCCGTCCAGATAGGGCTCCACACCCAGGCCGATGTAGTTGTGGCCAGGGTCTGTCATGTTCTTCCGGTGTTTGCCTTTTTCGGTCCAGGCCGCCATTACCTTCTGGCACACAGGCGCTGCTCTGCTTCCGTACTCAAAGGCAATGGCCATCCCCACGCTGCCCACTATCTCGGGGTAGTCGTAGTCCTTTCGCTGCTGGGGGTCTTCGCCGTTTTGGTCTATCAGGCCGAAAAAACGGTACTCGCGCATATTTGCACTATGGCTGCGCGCCAGCTCATCCAGCAGCGGGTGCCGCTCCAGTGGGGCCACGCCGGCAGCAGTGCGGCGTGCATTGATCTGGCCTAGCAGTAGGGTAGCCAGCGAGTCGGCAGCCAGCTCCTGTGCCCGCACACCCGCCGGTAGGCCCAGGGCTAGGCACAGCAGGAATAAATAGGTGCGAGAAGGCAGGCTCATCCGGGTGCCAAAAATACCACTTTGCCCGTATATCAGTTTCAGGGTATTCTCTGCTCGGGTTTCCATCCATGGTGGCACATTCGTGAGGCAGGCCCGACCATAAAGACCTGCCTCTGCTACTATACCCACCTACAAGTGCTACCGACAGAACATTCCTGCCAGCCTGTATGTCTCCTCCTGTGTACCGATTGCCCAAGACAACTGTCTGAATCGAAAACCCTATTGGGGCTGCTATTGGGCCCGTACAGAGAGCCAGGAAACATTTCTTCTTTCTTCTTCAAATCTGGCACAGACTTTGCTAGTTTCAACCCATTCACTAATCCATTTTTTTCTTTACATGAAAAAACTATTTTTTGTTTTTGCCCTGCTGCTAGGCAGCCTGGGCTACGCGCAGGCCCAGAACGGAGTTGTGTACGAGTATGTACAGATGTCTACCGTAGAATCAGTAGTGCCTGGGGGTCTGGGCCGCAGCCGCCTCATCACCACCACCACGGAGGGCCAGCTGCAGGAGAAGGAGCTGGAAAACTTCTTCAGTCTTACGGGTATCAACTTCAAGAACATCCGGAACAACGACAACGTGATAGCCAATCGTATCAACGAGCTGAGCGTTGAGGGTTGGGAGCTATACCAGATAACCAGTGGCACCTACTCTGCCGAAAATAGCACGGGCCTCTTTATTACTCGCTACCTGTTTCGCCGCCCGGTGAAGAAGTAAGCATACCACACAGACGAAAAGGGGCCTTGGCCCCTTTTTTTGTGCGGCAGCTGTGCGAAAAGCAAACCGTGCAAGAGTTGTCCTGCTGTTTTCCTGAATAAACAAAAGCTGGATGGATAGATTTTGTGTGAACTAGGCTGGATAGAGGGACAGGAAATCACCGGTCTCTATCGCCCAAACAAGGTAAGCCTGAACTACTGATCTGGATCACACATTAAACCTTCCTCCCCTCCATCGTCTAAGAGCAAGAAATAATGGGAAAGGTTCCACATGAATTCCTATCAGGTTAACTGTTTTATATTCACTATTCTCGGTGCTCTGCTGTTTTCCAATGGACTAGGACAAAATGCACGACAAATTTCGGGATTTGTTTTGACCGAAACGGGTTCGCCGGTTTATAATGCAAAAGTGCTGAATGGAGGTACACATGTGCATACGGGTCGGCAGGGAGAATTTGTTTTGACCGGCGTATTAACAGGAGATAGCCTAATCGTAGAGCACCTGTATTACAAGAACAAGATTTACGTAGTACTAGCAGAAGACTCGATCATATACATACAACTATCCCAAACTGAATTGATACTAGAAAATATTGAAGTGGAGGCAAATCTGGATGCATTGAATAATATGAGCCAGGTTGACTTGAACAACTTTCCGGTGAACTCATCTCAAGACCTACTGAGACTGGTGCCGGGTCTTACTACTGGCCAGCATGCCGGAGGCGGAAAGGCAGAGCAGATTTTTCTACGCGGTTTTGACGTAGATCACGGTACAGATGTGGCTATATCAACAGACGGATTGCCGGTGAACATGGTGTCGCATGCGCATGGCCAGGGCTATGCAGATCTGCATTTCCTGATACCCGAAACAGTGGAAAAGCTAGACTGGGGAAAGGGTCCATACGAGGCGAGCAAAGGAGATTTTGCAACAGCTGGATATGTAAACTTTTCTACACGCAGGCAGCTAGATAGCTCGCTTATACGTGCAGAAGCGGGGATGTTTGGCCACCGGCGTATACTGGCAATGCTAAAGCTGGCAGATAGGAAGGAGGTACAGTCATACCTGGCTACAGAATACCAGGAAGCAGATGGACCCTTCGAGAGCTCGCAAAACCTGAATCGTATAAATGGATTTGGCAAAATAACCTTTACCCCCTCTCATACAGATCTGATCGGCCTAACGGCTTCCCACTTCTTTAGCAGTTGGGATGCCTCGGGCCAGATTCCCCAGCGGGCAATAGATAGTGGTACTATCTCCAGATTTGGCGCAATAGACGATACAGAGGGCGGAATAACCCAGAGATCCCAAATAAGCGTTGACCACGACAAGTGGCTATCTGATCACAGCAGAATTTCAAACAAGTTATTTTACACGCACTATAATTTCTTGTTATATTCAAACTTCACATTTTATCTGAATGATCCGGTAAATGGTGACCAAATAAGACAAAGGGAGCAAAGAAATATGATTGGAATGCAGAGTGTTTATCAGCATGATCTTAAACTACTTGGTTTCTCCGTACACACCGAACTGGGGCTGTATCTCAGGCATGACAACGTGAATAACACCGAACTTTCACGTACAAAAAATAGAGATACCACCCTTAGCAGAATCCAGTATGGAGACATTCGGCAGACTAATTATGCTAGCTATTTTAGTACTAAGCTAACAAGGGGGTGCTGGGTTGTGAGTCCGGCTATACGTGTGGATTACCTGGACTTCCTCTACAGGAATGCGCTTGAGCCTACCTATAATCCGAAAAGTAACACAGCAGCCTTGCTGAGCCCTAAGCTGAGCATACTATACTCTCCCGCTCGGCAGGTTCAGTTATTTTTGAAAGCCGGTAAAGGTTTCCACTCAAACAGTGCTCAAGTGGCTACACAGCAGGATGCAAAGAAGACACTTCCTGCTGCATACAGTGCGGACCTTGGTTATATCTGGAAGCCTGGTCGCAATCTATTCGTGAGCATGGCGTATTGGCATCTATTTCTTGAGCAAGAATTTGTATACGTAGGAGACGAAGGAATAGTGGAGCCCGCAGGAAAGACTGAACGGCAGGGTGCAGAGTTAGACCTACGTTACCAACCGCTAAGGTGGTTGATTGCCAACCTGGATGCCACATATACCTTTGCCCGACTAACGGAAGCTACCACCGGAGAGGACAGAATTCCGCTTGCACCCACATTCACGCTCACCGGAAGTTTGAGTGCTCGTATGCGCTCTGGTATGTATGCCAGTATAAGGATGCGGAACCTGGCGGATAGACCTGCAAATGAAAAAAACTCGGTGGTGGCCAGGGGCTATACCATTTTTGGCCTCTCCGGAGGCTACCAGGCTGCAAGACTGGGCCTAGAGCTGCAAATTGAAAACCTCTTCGACGTAGACTGGAATGAGACCCAGTTTTCAACACTTACTCGCCTAAAGGATGAGACAGAGCCCGTGGAGGAGATTCATTTTACCCCAGGCACGCCCCTTTCAGTTAGGGCGCAGTTGACCTATCGATTTTAGCAGATGAAGAACGTTCTATTGGTATTGCGCAATAGCCAGTAGAAGACTAAGCTCTTTCACTTAGTGGATTAAAAAATGAGTCTACTCTTCGCTGAAACTGTGCCGGATGACCATACCAAAGTTCGTATTCCGCCTCTACGGTTTGGGTAAGCAGGCTGGCTGCACCCAGCACGGTCTGGGGGGCCAGCTGTAGCCGGGGTAGCAGGGTGCAGCCAGCACCTACAAAGGTGGCCTCGCCCAGCTGGCATTCGGCACCTATGTAGCTTAGCCCCCCCACCTGCACCCCCGCTGCCAGTACACAGTCGTGCTCCACTACAGCATTCGGGTGGATGAGGCAGGCATCCCCGCACCGCACACGGCTGTGCACTACTGCCCCGGGCAGTACCACGCAGCCTGCCTGCAGCCGGGCACTGGCTGCCACCTGCGCCCGGGGATGCACCAGAGCCGGAAACTGGCAGCCCGCTGTAGCCAGGCGGCGCATGAGGGCCAGCCGGGTGGTATTGTGCCCAATGCCCAGTACCACCTCGGGTGCTTCTGCGCTTTGCAGGGCATCTTCCTCGCTTAGCACGGGTGTCTTGTCCACCCGCCCGCCCCACAGGCTGGCATCGGCATCTACAAAGAAATACACACGCTGGGGCCACAGCAGCCGCGCCGCTTCCAGCAGCACGCGCCCGTGCTGGCCCGCCCCGTATAGGTACAGCGGTTTCATGTGGCAATGGTGGGCTGAAGTACGGCCCTTCTGCGGCCCTGTGCGTAGGACCTGTGCCTGGCTGCGCACATCAGGCGTTCAGGGCTGCTACACCGGGCAGTATTTTTCCCTCCAGGTACTCCAGCAGTGCCCCCCCGCCTGTGCTCACATAGCTTACGGCATCCTCCTTGCCCGCCTGGGCAATGGCCGCCGCACTGTCTCCGCCGCCCACAATAGTGTATGCGCCCTTTTGGGTAGCTACCGCCAGGGCATCGGCTACTGCGAGGGTGCCCTGGGCAAAGGGCTCCAGCTCAAATACCCCCATGGGGCCATTCCACAGTACCAGCCTGGCCTGCTCTATGGCTGCCCGATAGGCAGCTATGCTCTCCGGGCCGATATCCAGGCCCATCCAGCCGTCGGGTATGGCCTCGTTGCTCACCACCCGGTGATTTGCCTCTGCGGCAAAGCGGTCTGCCACCACGCTATCCGTAGGCAGCAGCAGTTTTACCCCCCTGGCCTTGGCTTTTTCCAGTACCTGCCGTGCCACCTCCAGTTTATCTTCTTCTACCAGGCTGCTGCCTATGGCTTTGCCCTGTGCCTTCAGGAAGGTATAGGTCATCCCCCCGCCTATGATGAGGGTATCTACCCGCTCCAGCAGCTGGTCTATCACCAGTATCTTGTCGCTCACCTTGGCTCCGCCCATGATGGCTACGTAGGGGTGCTGCACCTGGTTCAGTACGCGCTCGGCATTGGCTACTTCGCTAGCCAGTAGGTCGCCTGCGTATTTTTCTTCAAAAAATTCGGCTACAATGGCCGTGCTGGCGTGTGCACGGTGGGCCGTACCAAAGGCATCGTTTACATACACGTCTCCGTGCCGTGCCAGCTGGGCTGCAAAGTTGCGGTCGCCCTTGGTCTCCTCGGGGTGGAAGCGCAGGTTTTCCAGCAGCAGCACCTGGCCCTGCTGCAGGCTGCGGCTAAAGGCCTCGGCCTCGGGGCCTATGCAGTTTGGGGCAAACAGGATTTCGCGCCACAGCAGGGTGCCCAGGTGGGCCAGCAGGTGCCGGAGGCTGTATTTTTCTTCCGGTCCGTTTTTGGGCCTGCCCAGGTGGCTCATCAGCACCAGGCTGCCCCCCTCCTGCAGGATGTGCTGCAGGGTGGGCAGGCTAGCGCGGATGCGTTTGTCATCGGTTATTTCGTACTGGCTGTTCAGGGGCACATTGAAGTCTACGCGTACCAGTGCCCGTTTGCCTTGCCAGCTGGTTTGGTGGATCGATTTCATGAAAGTAGGGGGTAGGGGGAGAATGGGTCTACATAAAAAAAGGGCGGAGTATCCGCCCTTGTGTTTCGCACTGCAGGTTTATACACGCGCTGGCTGGCCTATCAGGCTGGCCAGCTTCTGCACCAGGTCGGCCACCCGGCTGGCATAGCCCCATTCGTTGTCATACCAGCCTACTATTTTCACCTGCTTGCCTTTTACGTTGGTCAGCTCGGCGTCAAATATGCAGCTGTAGGGGTTGCCCACTATGTCGGCGCTTACCAGGGGTTCTTCGCTGTACTGCAGGATGCCTTTCAGCGCACCGCTGGCGGCGGCTTTCATGGCAGCATTTATCTGCTCCTTACTTACCTCGCGCTCCACCTCCACGGTCAGGTCGGTCAGGCTACCGGTTATCACGGGCACGCGTGCGGCAAAGCCGTCCAGCTTGCCATTCAGCTCGGGCAGCACCAGGCCCACGGCCTTGGCAGCACCCGTGCTGGTGGGTATTATGCTGTGGGCAGCAGCCCGCGCACGGCGCAGGTCTTTGTGCGGGGCATCCTGCAGGTTCTGGTCGGCGGTATAGGCGTGTACGGTGGTCATAAAGCCGCCCCGGATGCCTGCCAGCTCGTGCAGCACCTTGGCCATGGGTGCCAGGCAGTTGGTAGTGCAGCTGGCATTGCTCACTATCTTCATGTCTGGGGTCAGGCCCGCATCGTTTACGCCCAGTACCACGGTGTAGTCCACGTCTTTGCCGGGTGCACTTATCAGTACCTTCTTGGCCCCGGCCTGCAGGTGCTTACCGGCCCCGGCCTGGTCTACAAAGCGGCCCGTGCTTTCTATCACCACGTCTACGCCCAGTGCGCCCCAGCCCAGGTTGGCGGGGTCTTTTTCGGCACTGGCGATGATCTTTTTGCCGTCTATGAACAGGTGTGCCTCGTCGTGGCCGATGGTGCCGGGCCAGGGGCCGTGGGCCGAGTCGTACTTGAACAGGTGTGCCAGGGTGGCATTGTCTGTCAGGTCATTGATCTTTACGATCTCTACGCCCTCCAGGCGCAGCAGATTTCGCGCTGCCAGGCGGCCTATGCGGCCAAAGCCATTGATGCCAACTTTTATCGCCATGATGCTGTGTTAAAAAAGATAGGGTTTGCTAAATCGAAATTAGCTGCAAAGGTACGAAATATCCCAGGCTGGTGCCAGCTTTTTTGCCGTGTACGGCGGTGTGTGCGGCGGCGGGCTAGCTCCGCTCGGGGTGCAAGCGGCGGTATAGGGCAATGGTTTCCTTCAGGGCGGCTATCTCGGCATAGCGGGCGGCCAGCAGCTGCTCGTATAGGGCCTGATTGTACGGGCTTTGCTGTTGCAATCACTTTAGACATGATCACTAGTTGTACTGTGAAAATACTTCTACTTCGTCGGACGATACTTTTTTACCTAATTTATTTTTCTTTTTTTGATCAATGAAAGATAGATTCTTTTTTATGTTGCTTGAGATATCTTCCTTCACCCAATCAAAATTCCAGATTTCAATTTCATCTTCATTCACCTTTTTTGTAAGCATTTCACTCCAAATTATATCCTTATTCTGAAGGCAAATCCGTTGCAGCCAAAGCTCAAGAATCCCTGAATTCTGTATCGTCCTCAATTTTTCAATTATCTTAGACTTTAGTGCTTCTTTTTTTCCTTCATCGCGCTCCATTTCTAATAGATGACTCAATATAGCACAGCCAATCGAATATATATTAGAGTTTCTGGTCATAATAGAAACAAGAATTGAGCAAAGTTTTTCCATATCGCTTAATTTAAATATATCGACTTTTCGCATCCTAATTTTTTTCTCACCTATTTCATTTATCTGTGCATCCAAACTTAATCGTCGCTTTCTTCTGATATCTTTGTATACTTGGCTTAGTACTCTCGCTATTGTTCCAGCATTTGTATGTGTCAGGCTAAACTCATGCAAGGAAATAAGTTTTCGAAATATTGTGTTACTTTCTTTTTCATATACCATCCAGTCCTTCTTATCCTGTTTGAGTGAACTGGATATTATATTATTCGAAATATAGGTTTTTTCTTTGTTTAACTTCATTCCAAGTTCCATAAGAATTTTCGAAAGACTCCTCATTATCATTTCAAGATCTGAAGAATTTTGGGCAAAAACTCTGTAATCATCCCGGTGCCTAAGAATTCTGAAATTGAGCACAGGTCCCTGAGACAGCTCCTTTTTCAGCTCCTTTTCTAGCAGACTATCCGCATATGCCAGTACCATCTCGGCAATAAAATCCATAAGAACGCTACCCTGAGGGATACCATTGGTTTGTCCGTGCTGCATCCCTTGGATAGTTTTATCTATCTCATCGCCGACCAGAGACTCTTTCACTGTTCCGTTTTTATTCTCCTTTGCCGTCTCCTTGTCATGTAGTGCCCAGGCGATAGTGTGCGTATAGATAGAACCGTAGCAATCGACGATATCTGTGTGTAGTACATATTCATAATTAAGAGCCAAGCTAAGAGATTTTTGCTCGTTTCTTTCTACCCACTCTGATATACTAGCTCCTTTTAATGTTTCGCTTTTTTTATCGATCTTAATAGGACAAACAGGCATACTGGTACATTCTATTTGATCTATTTTTAGATCTTCAAATCTTTTTAAAATCAATTTCCAGTTATCTTTTTCTGTTATTATTCTTACCAGTAATATATACAATACTGGATTTATTAATTGAAGAGGTCTCCAGGCATATTTCCCGTCTTTGTTGTGATATATAACATGATTCACTTTTTCAAACTTACTTGGCAAAATACCTTTTTTCAATAATAAGTCCTTCAATTTGCGTTTGTCTATAATTTCATAAATACTAGAAATAAACCCTTCGAAATCAAAATAGGGCGGTAATTTCTCGGAAAAATAGGCATCCCCGCTGAGGAAAAAATCTCTCGCCTCATCATGCGTTAGCTCCAGTATGCTTTTCCTTAGTACTTTTTCTTTGCCCATATCGGCAATTTATTATAGTTATTTCTTTCCTAGCCTGCCACTGTGTTGGCCTTTTCTATGGCGCTTCCAGGTGCAGGTTCTGGCTGTGTTCGGCCGCATTTCCGGCTCTATCCTGGCAGCGGATGCGTAGCTGGTGTGGGCCGGCTGCCAGGCCTGCCGGCAGCCAGCATACCAGCATTTTGGTGTAGGGGTAGTACTCGGCGGGCATCCACTGGCCATCCAGCTCTACCCGCACACGGGCGGGGTCTATGCCAGTGTCGGCATCGGCCAGGGTGTAGCGCAGGGGCTGGCCGGCCTGCAGGGTGTCGGTCTGGCTGTCGGCCAGTAGGGTGGGTGCCAGGGTGTCGGCTTCCAGGGTGCAGTAGGTGCCCAGCGTAAGGCTGCTGGCGCTGCGGCCCGCACTCAGGTAGTCGGCCCGGGTGGGGCTGGTGCGCTCGCCCAGGCAGGGGCCACTGGCGTGCTGCAGGCTCATCTGCCGGAAGAGGGCGGTGCCTGGCGGCCCCAGCTGCAGCAGGGGCGCATGGGCACTGCCCAGGCCCAGGCTGTCGGGCAGCAGCTCGGCAGTCAGGTAGTGTGGCTCGGCCACCGCCCCGGCGGGTATCTGCAGCCGGTAGCCCAGGGTGTCCAGGCTCAGGGCCCTGCGTGCATCCACGTAGCCCACCAGGGGCAGGGCCAGTGCCTGGGGCCAGGCAGGGTGGCTGGCCTGCACCGGCCAGCGGCCCCCGTGCAGGGGCAGCACCCACACGGCCCGGCCGGGATGCTGGTAGCTGGGTGCCAGGCTGCTGGTTTGCCCATCGGAGTAGCGGAGGGCCAGGCCCTCGCCCGCTGGCAGCAGCGGCCCATCCAGCACTAGGGTGCTGCCCGCCAGCTGCCACTGTGGTGGCTGCCCCGCGTGGGGGTGCGCAGCATCCACATAGCGGGGTGCCTCGGCCTGCCAGCGCACGGCCTGGGTGTAGGTGGCCGCATTGCCGTGGTAGTCAGTGAGCAGCAGGCGCAGCCGGTGCACCGCCGTATCGGCCCGGAATAGCACCCCCTCGTTTACCAGGCCGGTATAGATGGGTGCGCCATTGCCCGCCACCCGGTAGGCCCGCTGCATCCAGCTGCCCGTGGCCATTTTCTCGGCAAAACTACAGTGCCGGTGCACATACAGCATGTCCGAAAAAGCCATGCGGTCCATCCGGTAGGCATATACCAGGCTATCATCCAGGTACAGCTGCGTTTGGTAGTGGCCGTTCACGTTGGCCGTGCCGGTCAGTTTGTCCCAGGCCACGTACTCCAGGCCCACGGTGCCCAGCAGCAGCAGGGTGTCTGTGTGGTAGTAGTACTGTTCCGACCGCAGGGGGGTGCGTTCCAGGCAGCCATACTGGCCGTTCACCCGGCTGTGTGGGCCCAGGCACTGCCACCGCAGGCGGTGCAGGGTGGGCGGCAGTTCGTCGGCCAGGCTATCGCGAAAGTATCGGAGGGGGTTCAGGATGTGCCCCTCGGCATCGCGCACCTCAAAGTGTAGGTGTGGCCCTCCGCTGTCGCCGGTGTTACCGCTCTGGGCAATGATCTCTCCTGCCAGCACGGTCAGTTCCCCTTTGGGGGGAAACAGGTCCTGCTCGAAGCGGCGAGACCGCTGCTGGGCTGTGCGCAGGTATGCCTCCAGCTGTGGGGCAAAGCGCTGCAGGTGGCCATACACGGTGGTTTGCCCATTGGGGTGGGTTATGAAGAGGGCACGCCCGTAGCCGGTGTGGCTGGCGCGTATGCGGCTGATGTAGCCCGTGGCGGCAGCCACCACATCCAGGCCAGTTTTGCCATAGGTGCCAATGTCTAGCCCGGGGTGGAAGTGTGCCCAGCGCATCTCGCCAAAGGTGCCGGTTATGCCCGGGCTATCCGGTATCGGCCAGCGGTATTGCGCCTTCAGTATGCCGGTGGCACCCACCAGGCAGCCTAGCACCCAGCCTAGCACACCCGGCAGTATACCCCATGTACCCATGTGCCCGGTGGCTTATTCGGGCTTCTGGAAGTTGGGGTAGGTTTTTTCGAACTGCTTATCCTTGTAGCTGCGGATCTCCACCTGCATGCGGATGTTCTTTTCGGGCCGATCTCCGGTGCCTGTGGGCTGGCGGGTAACCCAGTCTACCACCTCCATGCCGCGTATCACCTGGCCAAACACGGTGTACTGTCCGTCCAGGTGCGGGGCACCGCCTATGGTTTTGTAGTGCTCCAGTACCGCTTGCGGTGCGTTTGGCTGGCCAAACAGGCTGTCGTACTCGGCCAGAAACCGTTGGTTGATCTGCTGGCTGAGGGCAATGGCAGAGTCTCGGTCAGTTTGGCTCAGCGTGGCCCAGTCTATTTCCTGCACCCACTGGTTTTCGGGTTTTGCAATCCATTCGCCGGTAAAATAGGCCTGATATTTGCGCATGCGGTACTGTTCGGTATACTGTTCCAGCTCTTCGTCGCCCAGGGTTTTACCCTGCACAAGGTAAAACTGGCTGCCCGAGCTACGCATCTCCGGGTTGTCGGGTCCGCCCCGGCGGGCAGCGGCCAGTGCCCCCCGATAGTGTGGGTGCTTGTCCCGTATCTCGGCCTGGATGGTGTAGTCTGGCCCCCCAAGGCCATCATTCATGTCATCGCTGTCCTTGCTATTTGGGTCGCCCCCCTGCACCATGAAACCTGGAATGACGCGGTGAAAGGTGGTGCTGTCATAAAAGCCTTCCTTGGCCAGTTTCAAAAAGTTTTCGCGGTGCAGCGGCGTATCTTCATACAGCCAGAGGTGTACCTCTGCAGGCTTGGCCGCGCCGGTATCCACCAGTAGCACGGGTACCTCTATCATGGGTGCTTCCTTCTTGGCCTGAGCAAAGGCCTGGCCGAACAGGCAGGCCAGGGCGATGAGTAACATACGGTTCATGCTACGAAGATACAGAATCTCGCTGGCAGATCCCCACATAGTCGCAGTACGTGCAGGTGCCTTTATCCGGGGTTTGCGCATAGGGTTCGCTCAGCATCTTTTCCAGCAGCCGGGCCAGGTATTCGTTTAGTAGCCTGTGGTCCAGCTCATTCATTTCCAGGGTCTGTATTTCGGGCAGGCGGGCCTTTAGCTTGTAGAAGCCCACTTCAGGCAGCTGGCCCCCTCCGTGCTGGCTGGCATACAGCCAGGCGTATACCAGCCCCTGCAGGGCCTGTTTGCCCAGGGCGGCCCCTGGCTCCAGCTCGGCTACCTTTAGTACGAAAGCCTTTTTTTCATCCAGCTTGCCGGTTTTGTAGTCCAGTATGTGCACGCGTCCAGCTTGCTCTTCCACGCGGTCGGCTGTGCCATACAGGCGTATCGTGGCATCCTCGCCCAGGCGGATGCGTGCGTTCAGGCTCTGCTCCAGGTCTATTAGCCGGAAAGGGGCCCGCTGTTCATCCTGCTGCAGCACGGCCCGCACCAGGTGCCGGATGATGCCAATATCCAGGCTCAGCTTGCCATGGGCGGTTTCGGCATCGGGCTGCACCTGCAGGCATGCCTGTTTCAGGGCGCTATCCAGGGTGGGCTCCTGTGCCATAGCGGCCAGTTGCTCCGCAGTTACATACTGGCCCTGCCAGGGGGCGTACAGCAGCTCCAGCGCCTTGTGCAGCACCAGACCAAAGACGCGCTGGTCCGGATCTTCGTCCACCGCTTCGGCTGGCTTCAGCCCATACAGGTAGCGGAAGGCAAACTGTAACGAGCAGGCCTGGTACTGATTGAGGGCTGTGGGCGATAGGGTGGGCAGGGCTTCCTCGTCATTTGCTACGCTACGCGTAAGCCGTGCCAGCCGCCAGCTGCGTTCGGGGTTCAGCACGATGGGCTGCGGCTGCAGTCCGGTGGCACCCAGGTGGGGCCGTAGGCTATGTAGCTGCACCTGGGGGTTCTGGCTGCGCCACTCCAGGCGCACCTGTGCCAGGTAGCGACTCGCAGTTATGCCCTCGGCTTCATTTTCGGTATAAAACAGATGGATGCGCCGCGCCTGGGCCAGTAGTCGCCAGAACACATAGCTATACTGCCCCTCCAGGTCCTCGGGTGTGTGCATCCCCAGCCGGGTGCGTACGCTGGGGCTTAGCAGGTTGTCTGGCCTTGGGCTGGGGGGTAGGCTACCCTCCTGCACGGATAGCATAAATACCTCCTCAAAGTCCATGGCTCTGGTTTCCAGTAGCCCAATTACCTGCAGGCCCTTGCCCGCTGTGGGTGCAAAGGCCAGCCTATCCTGGCCCAGCAGGTGGATAAAGAGGTCTCCGAGGCTCTTGGCATCCAGGGGTTGGCCTGTGGCCAGCTGTTTCAGCTGCCCGGCCCGTAGCTGCGCCTGCGCCAGGTAGGCGTGGTCGTAGCTGGCAGATTGGGGCAAGAGGCTGTTCAGCAGGCCCAGTAGTTCCGGGGTGTGGCTCAGCCAGTCGGCTGCTGTATCGATGGGCCGTAGCAGGCTGGCGAGCAGTGGGTGCTGGGTGCGTGGCCAGCTGTAGATGCGGTTGTACTGCTGGGTGTTGTTCACCAGGCTCTGGCTCTCCTTGCCTGCCAGCAGCTGCAGCAGGGGGTGCCGCAGCAGCTGTAGCAGGGGGCTGTGGTAAAAGCCCTCCGGCTTCCTACCCTGGTGCAGCTGCTGCCAGCTGTGCAGCAGGGCATGCAGGCTACAGGCCCTGGCTGGGTAGCCCATAGATACGTTTACTGCGGGCAGCACGGCCGGCAGGGCCTCCAGCAGGGTGGGTAGTAGGGTTTCGTCTGGCAGCACCACCGCCCATTTGCTCAGCGTATCGGCCCAGGTGGTGGGCTGCTGCTGCTGCAGGCTTTGCACCCGCCGGTGCAGCTCGGCCCCCAGGGCATACACCTGCCCCAGGTCTGTAGCGCAGGCCTGCTGCTGCACCCCGTAGGGGGCTTCTGCCAGCCTGCGGCCTACGGGCAGGGCCGAGTGGGCCAAGGCGGGTGCCATTGCCTGTACGCTGCGGTACAGGTGCCCGGCACTGTGGTGGGTAGGCTGTAGGTAGTAGGCATCCAGCTCCCAAAAAATGCGTAGCTGTGCACGGCTAGCCAGATGCATCAGAATGTTCCGCTCGGCCTTGCCCAGGCGGTCGGGGGCTACCAGCCACACCGGCTGCGTGGGCAGGTAGTGCGCAGGCCGCTCGGCCACCTGGCGCAGCACCTGGCCTTTGTCCAGCCGCTGCTGCTGGGCCAGCAGGGCCTTGTAGCGCGTGTAGATGTGGGCTGTCCGGGCCAGCGTGTCCAGGTGCAGTTGCTCAAAGTGCTTTAGTGGGCCAGCGTGGTCCTGTGCAAGTTCTGCATCGGGTAGCAGCTCGGCCACCCCTGCTATTTCGTTTAGCGAGCCATCTACCTCTTCGTACAGCTGCTGCAGCAGGGCGGCCTCTGGCCTGAATAGCGAAAAAGGCACTGGCCGGTTGGCAGCCTCCCAGATGAGCAGCTGGCAGGCTAGGGGATCTGCTACCGGCAGTTCCACGCAGCCCTCTAGCCAGCCATGCAGGGTATCTATGCCCGGCAGCCAGCTACAGCCCGCCTGCACTAGCCCGCGCTGTAGCGTAAGCACGGCCCGCCGGGTGGGCAGCAGGATCTGCAGTTGGTCTACTTCGGCCACGGGTAGCGCGGCCAGCTGTTGCATCAGGGCATCTAGCATGCCTAAAGGTATGGTTTAGTCAGGCTATTGAGCAAGCTCCTGTTTGCCGACCTGCACCCCGCGCACAGGTGCCCTGTATGCCGGGCAAGCACGTGCGCGTGCGGACGGGGGAAAGCCTCGGAAGCGTTACCGGGCATTTGCGGGGCAGTGCTGCTGCAGGTAGCGATACATATACTGGTACAGGTGCCGCCTGTCTGGCCCCCCCACATGGTGGCCATGCCCGGGGTATACCATGTAGTCTACATTCGTAGCCCCGGCCGAAATACAGGTTTGCAGAAAGCTGAGTGTGTGCTGCCACACCACCACATCGTCTGCCGTGCCGTGTATCAGCAGCAGCGGATCCTGTAGCCCGGTGGCCGATACCAGGTTGCTCGCGGCTTCGTAGCCCTTGGGGTTGGCTTCGGGTGTATCCATGTACCGCTCGGTGTACATAATCTCGTAGTACTTCCAGTCTATAACCGGTGCGCCCGCTATGCCACAGGCAAATACCCCTGGGTGCCGGGTAAGCATGCGGGTGGTCATGTAGCCCCCATAGCTCCAGCCATGCACGGCTATCCGGCTGCTGTCTACATAGCTCAGCCCTTTCAGGAATTTCACCCCGGCCAGCTGGTCGTCTACCTCCGTTTGGCCTAGCCGGCGGAAGGTGGCCTGCTCAAAGTTCAGCCCTCGGTACTGGCTGCCCCGGCCGTCTACCGTAAACACTATGTACCCCTGCTGGGCCAGGAAATAGAGGTAGTAGTTAAAACCTGCGAGCCAGCTATTCTGCACCAGCTGCACATGCGGCCCGTTGTATACATACACCAGCACCGGGTAGCGCTGGTTTCGGTCAAAGCCGGCGGGTAGCAGGATCTTCGCATTTAGCTGGGTGCCATCCGGGGCCTCCACGTCTAGCAGCGATACCTCGCAGGGTGCAAAGTTGGCCAGTGGGTTCTTTGCCTCCTTCAGGCTTTTCAGCTGCCTACCCTGCAGGCTTAGTAGCTGCTGCTGTAGGGGCATCTCCGGGCCGGAATAGGTATCGAGCAGGAACTGCCCGCTGGGGCTTAGCTGTCCGCTGTGTACACCTGCTTTACTTGTTATAGACTGTGGCTGCCTGTTTGTACTCTCTGCCTGTGGCCGTCCTTTCAGGGGCAGGTAGTGTAGCTGCCTATCCATCCCCCGGTTGGCGGTGCAGGTGTACACCAGGGTTTCGCCCCCGTTGGCAAAGCCCAGGAATTCGGTTACTTCATAGCTACCCTCCGTCAGCTGGTTCAGCAGCTTGCCCTCGGTGGTGTATAGATACAGGTGCTGCCAGCCATCGCGCTCGCTAAACCAGAGGAAGCGGGTAGGATCATTGGGGAAGAAGATGGGCCCGTGCTCGGGCTCCACATATTTGGCATCGCGCTCCTCCAGCAGCACCCGCAGCCGCTGTCCGCTTCGGGCATCGTACTGCACCAGCTGCAGGTGGTTTTGGTCTCGGTTCAGCTCGGCTATGTACACATAGCGTTCTTCCGGGTCCCAGCTTATGTTGGTCAGGTAGGTGTCTTTGGGGTCGGGTGTTTGCAGATACACGGTCTGTCCACTTTTTAGGGCATATACGCCCACAGTCACCAGCTGGGTAGCCTGCCCGGCCATGGGGTATTTGAATGGCTTGTTTAAGGCCGGTGTTTGGGTAATGTCTATCATCGGCATGTCGCTCACGGGCCGCTCGTCCATGCGGTAGAAGGCCAGGAGGCTGCCCCTGGGGCTCCAGAAGGTGCCCTTGGTGATGCCAAACTCCTGCCGGTGCGCGGCCCTGCCGTAGCTTACCCCTTCCAGCTGGTTTTGCGTCAGGTTTCGTGCCTGTCCGGCTTCCTGTATGTACAGGTCTGCCCCATCCACATAGGCGTAGGCCAGGGTCTGTGGGTGCAGGTCGGGCTGCTCAGCTGCCGGCACGGTATTTACGAAACGAAGTGCCTGGGTGGTCAGGTCGTATACCCATAGTGTGTCCTGGAAGCTGAACTGGAGCCGCTGGGCATCCAGCCAGCTCAGCACAGGCAGGTTTGGCATGGCCTTCCCCTTGCGGGCCGCGTTTAGCTGGGCCAGGCTGAGTGTGCCAGCGGGTTTGCCCGGCACGGCCTTGTCGGTTGCCATATACCACAGCAGGCTGTCTCCCTGCTGGTAGCTATAGGCATCTGTATCCGCCCGCCAGCCCAGCTGCGATAGGCCCCGGGGATACAGCTGGGGGTTGAATATGTCCGGCAGCTGCATGCGGTTGGACTGGGCGGGTAGTATGCCGGGCAGGAGCATACAAAGTGTGCAAACTAGGCAAACGGATTGTCTCATGGCGAATGGTCTTCTGGTCCACAAGATACAACCTCTGTGCCAATCTCCACCCCCGGCGGCTACTGCTGCACATACTGCCCTAGGTGGGGGCGGGCTACCCGCGTGCTGTTTTCAATCCAGCCGCCGCCCACCACCTCGTCCCACTGGTCTCCGGCATAGAATACGGCACTCTGGCCGGGGGTAATAGCCTTTACGGGTTCCTCAAAGACGACACGGGCGGTATCCGGCGTAGCACCCGGATAGAGTGTGGCTGCGGCACCGGGGTCGTTGTAGCGGATCTTGGTGCGGGTGGCCAGGCCCTCTGCCGGAATCTCGGCCAGCTTAACCAGGTTGAGCCGCCGCACAGTCAGGCTATGGTCCAGCAGGTCTTCTTCCTTCCCTACCACCACGGTATTGCTGTCTGGCTCTATGCGCACCACGTAGTAGGGTTCGCCCAGGGCAGGCAGGCCCTTGCGCTGCCCCACCGTGTAGAAGGGGTAGCCCATGTGGGTGCCCATCGGCTTACCATCTACCCGCACCAGCGGGCCGCCCTCCAGCCTGGCGAGCTCGGGCTCTCGCCGCCGAAGGAAGCCCCGGTAGTCATTGTCGGGGATAAAGCAGATTTCGTAGCTATCGGGCTTGCTGGCCAGGGCCGCATAGCCCCAGTCGGCGGCCATTTGGCGTATTTTGGTCTTTTCGTATCCCCCTACGGGGAACAGGGTGCGCCGCAGAACAGCCTGGCCGAGGCCCCAGAGCACATAGCTCTGGTCTTTGGCAGCATCTACGCCCTTGTGGATTACTATACGGCCGTCTATCTCCTTCAGCTGTGCGTAGTGGCCGGTGGCTATGTAGTGGCACCCCAGTTTATCGGCCCGCCGCAGCAGGGCTTCCCACTTTATATGGGTATTGCATAGCACACAGGGGTTTGGGGTTCGCCCAGCTATGTATTCGTCTACAAAGTTCTGGATGACCGAGTCGCCAAACTCCTCGCGGATGTCTATGATGTAGTGCGGAAAACCCAGATCCACAGCCAGCTGCCGCGCATCATTTATGCTATCCAGGCTACAGCAGCCGGTTTCTTTTTTGTTTCCCCCGCTCTGGGCATAGTCCCAGGTTTTCATGGTGATGCCGATCACCTCATAGCCGGCGTGGTGTAGCAGGGCAGCGGTTACGCTGCTGTCTATGCCCCCGCTCATGGCTACCAGTACTCTCCCTTTCATGTAGCTCTCTTGCCTCTGTTATACGCGCATTATACGCGTTTGTAATGGGGCTTCTGCCCCTGCCTCGTTCCGTTTCGTGTATCTCTACGCGTAATTATACACAAAGGTAGGCAGGATGGTGCCCTTGCGCAACGCAGGGCCGCAGGCCCACCCCTCCTATCCCGCTAGGCTTTGCCCGCTGTGCCTGGCCCAGGCACCTGGTTTGCCATGATGAGGGTGCTACGGATCTGCTCTGTCAGGTCTCCCAGGCCACCGGGCGTGCTGGGTATCATGATGGTGGTGTTGTTGCTGTGCTCGGCCACGGCCTGCAGGGTGTCAAAGTACTGGGTCATCAGCACCAGGGTCATGATCTCTTGGGCGTTGCTGCCCTTTATGGTAGCCTCAAACTCCTGTATGCTCTGCTGCAGGCCCTCTATGATGGCCATTCGCTGGTCTGCCACCCCTTTTCCCTGCAGGGCCTTGCTCTCGGCATCGGCCTGGGCGGCCTTCACTTTCAGGATCTTGTCGGCCTCGCCTTTCTCATTGGCGGCTATGCGCAGGCGGGTAGCCGCATTTATCTCGTTCATGGCCTGCTTCACCTTATCGTCCGGATTGATGTCCGTAACCAGGGCATACAGGATGCGGTAGCCAAAGTCGTTCATGGTTTCTTCCAGTTCTGCCTTCACGGCGGTGGCTATCTCGTCTTTTTTGCCAAAAACGTCGTCCAGCGGCATCTCGGGTACACGGGCACGCACTACGTCGAATACATAGCTCGTTACCTGGTCGTGCACATTGCTCAGGCGGTAGTAGGCATCATACACACGCTCGGGCATCACCAGGTACTGCACGCTCACCTGTATGGTTACAAACACATCGTCCCGGGTTTTGGTCTCCACCGTTACTTCCAGCTGCATTACCCGCATGGACATGCGGGCTACTACGCGGTCTATCAGCGGGAGCTTCAGGTTTAGCCCTGGCCGCCCTATCGCCCGGAAGCGTCCGAAGCGCTCCACGATGGCTACCGTCTGCTGCGTAACGATGTAGAAGCTGCCAAAAACAACAATAAGGCCCAGAAGAGCCAGCAGTGCGTATACAACAATTTGTTCGATCATAGGTATGGCTTATAAAATTTTTATTAGTCAAAATTAATTAATTATTTGGTACGAAATTTGGAGCACCGTACGGGCCGTGGGGGAAGTGTACGCTCTCTCGCTGGGCCGATCGAATAAGAAAACCATCTCGTCTCCATATATTTAGCCATATTTTGTCTTCATGGATATTCAGCATCTAGAGTTATTCGGCTTCTTCAATGTGATGGTCTTTACCCTGCTTATGCTGGATTTGTTTGTTTTCCATCGTAAGAGTCATGTTGTTTCCGTGCGCGAGGCCCTTATTTGGACCGCTTTCTGGATCGTGCTGTCTCTGGGGCTCTACGTACTTATTTATTTCTACTACGGAGACTGGGTGGCACTGGAGCCGGGGCGTACCAGCCAGGATGCAGCCCATGAGTTTTTGGCTGCCTACCTGATAGAGAAATCGCTGAGCGTAGACAATCTCTTCATCTTCCTCATCATTTTCTCCCGTTTTCGCCTCCCAACTGCCTATCAGCACAAGGTGCTGTTCTGGGGCATTATGGGCGCTATTATCATGCGGGTGGCCTTCATCTTTGCCGGTGTGGAGCTCATCCACCGCTTTGAGTGGCTGATGTATATCTTCGGCGGTTTTTTGATCTACACGGGCTTCAAGCTGCTGAAGGAGAGCGAGCCCGAGATAGATCTGGAGAAAAACCCCTTTCTGCAGCTGGCGCGGCGCATTATGCCCCTCACTACAGAGTATTCCGGCGGTCGTTTCTTTGCCCGCTACAATGGGGTGCGCCACGCCACACCCATGTTTCTCGTTCTTATCCTGGTAGAGAGCACCGACCTGCTTTTTGCCCTGGACTCCATTCCTGCCGTACTGGGCATGTCAAATGACTTTTTGATCATCTACAGCTCCAATATTATGGCCATACTGGGGCTTCGGAGCCTCTATTTTGCCCTGGCTGGCATTATGCGCTATTTCCGTTACCTGAACATCGGACTTTCTGTCATCCTGATATTCATTGGCCTCAAGATGATATTGGCCATGGACTTTTTGATAGAACGGGGCTTTGGGTACAAGATCGACACCCATTATTCCCTTCTGGTTGTGGGTAGTATCCTGGCGGTGGCTATTCTGGCCAGCGTACTGAATCCGCTCAAAAAGGACGAAGAGGGCTCTCTGCTGCCCGAGCCCCTGCCCGAGCAGGACCCGGACGCAGAGCCGCTGCCAAAGCCTTCGGAGTCTGCCCAGGTTAAGAACTAGCGGGTGCCGGGCCCTGCACGGTGCCGGGTTTCTCTCCCCCTCTGCTTACGGTTGCTGGTTGTGGCTGGCTGTTTTATCCGGCTTGTGGCGCTGCCTGCTTTGGCGGTGCGGGTGGCTCCGGACGATCAACGCGGCCCCGCTGTGCCCAAATTCTGCCGGCTAAAAATGCAGGACTAAACCAACAACGTAGGGCCGAGCAGGCCTAAATCCGCTTGGCCCTACGCTTTTTGGCGTAACATTGGGCTACACACGAGCCCGTTCTTCGGGCCGAATGCCCGATTTCCCCCCTGTGTTCTCATCCAGCATCTGCCTACTGCACCACCAGCCGGGCCTGCTCCTGTATGCCCGATTGACGCACCACTACCTGATACACCCCTGCGGCCACCTGCCCCGGCAGCTGGATCTCGTGGTGTGTGGCAGGGGCTAGTACCTGCTGGTAGGCTACCCGCCCCAGCGCGTCTACCAGTAGCATGGTAGCCTCGGCACCGGGCAGCGGGGGCTGTATGAAGAAGCTACGCTGCTGCGTAGGGTTGGGATACAGCTGCAGGCTGCGTGCCCCTGTGGCATTGGTTCGGCTTGTCGTCTTGCTCAGTACTACACGCACCGTGGTGTCGCGCATAGCGGTGCAGGTGCCATTGCCTACGGTTACGGCTACGGTGTAGCTGCCCGGCCTTGAGAACGCGTAGCTGCCACTCCTGCCCGAGAAGCCAAAGCCATTGCCAAAGCTCCAGGTACGGCTCAGCGAGGGGTCTGCCCCTTCGGAGAAGTTGAGCACAGCTCCATCGGCCATGCTAAGCAGGGTGTCATTCAGTGTAATGCTGGGCTGTGGCGTGGGCAATACGGTTACCTGTATTTCCTTTTCTACCACACACCCGGCTGCGTCGTGGGCCTGAACCCGGTAGATGCCCGATGTGTGAAACACTTGGGTATTCCCCTCGGGCAGCGTACCCGGGCTCCAGGTGTGGCGGGTGGCACCGGGCGTGTTCATTTGCACGGTCACAGTTTCGCAGCCTGTGGGGTTTTGTGGCACCACTACCGTCAGCGCGTTCTGCTTGAACAGGCAGCCGTATCGGAAGAGGGCTGTATCGGCCAGGTCCTGCAGCTCGGCCAGGCTACAGGCCGATATGAGGGCATAGGCCAGCTCTATGCTGTCGTTGGCAAAGACTGTGGTGGGCCCTACCCCCAAAAACTGATATACATCCACACCCTGCCGGCTGGCCTGGCTGGTACCACTGCTGATGGCGGCAAACTTGTCTGCCATATTGAAGGAAAAGGTGCTCACGTCTACCGTGCGGGCCTGTACCGGGTAGTCATCTGTTAGCAGCACCATGCCCATGTAGGCATTACAGCCTTCGCGCTGGCCAATGTTGTCCACCCCCCAGCTGTACAGCAGGCGCCTGCCCGCGTCGTAGCCGGCAGTGTCTTGCAGGGCGTTGCTGTTAAAGTCCCAGTCGGCAGCCAGGGCAGCATACACATTGCTGATACTGAATACCTTGGGGTTCTTTATCACGTAGCGGTAGAGCACCATCCGGCCAAACACCTCTTCGTCAAAGCCATAGGCGTAGTGCGATACCTGGAATTCCTTCGGGTTTGTAGGTAGCCGGCTGTCATTCCACTGCGTCCGGATCTCTACGTCCGAGCGTAGCGGGTTCAGCACCGGCAGGGGGTTGCCCGCCGCCACAAAGTGGCTATCGGTTTTCCCGCCGGTTATGCGCAGGTTGTTCGCCAGTTCCGTAGGGCCGGTGCCTAGCAGGAAGCCACCTTCCCACAGGTAGTCCGAAAAATCCTCGTATTGCCATCCCCGTCCCAGCCATTGATTCGGGCTGTAAGGGTTTTGCCCCCATTTTCCGTCCACCCCCACAGAGGTGGAAACGTTGCGCGAGGCAACGGTTTGGAAAACCTCATTGATCCGGAGGGTAACCAGCTCGAAATCGGTATAAAACCCGTCCTGATACGTGATGCGGAAGGTAACCGAATGATTGCGGGGCGTGTTGGCCGCTGCTGTGAAGGCGAAGGTTCCGTTTGGACTTACCTTTTCGGCCAGCGCGGCAAAGGCCCCGGCAGTGTAGCTGGTGCTTTGGGCGCTTACGTAGGGGTCGGTGGTGGTTATCTGTATGGTGGCATTACTTGCCGGGTCCAGAAAGTTCTTGAAGGTGGCCCGTATCTCAAAAGCCTCGCCGGGCTGTATATAGTTGTCGTTTCCATCCCGAAACGCGTGCTGGATAAGGCGAATGCTGGGCGAGCTCAGGGTTAGGGCTTTCAGGAAATTTACCCTTCCTTTTCCCATTTTGTTTGCATAGGCGGGGTTGGTGTTCAGGGCATATACATCATCGCTCGTAACCCGCACCCGCTCCAGGGCTTGCAGGGCGGTGTATGTGGGAAACCGGGCGCGCACCAGGCCCACCAGGCCGGCTGCCACAGGTGCCGAAAAGGAGGTGAACTGGCCGCCGCCCCCCCCGTAGCCATTGTTGAAGCCCGCTGTGGTGGTACCCCCGGGGGCACTCACATCCACACGTGGGCCGTACGCATTGGTCAGCACGTCCGAATTATCGGTGGAGGTAACAGAGAGCACGTTCTCGTACGAAGCCGGATAGGTAACCTGCTCCGTTATGCTGTTTCCGGCAGCTGCTACCAGGGCGCAGTCTTCGTTGAAGGTGGCAAAGTTCACCACGTCCTGGGTATTCTGGCTATAAGCACGGGATCCATAAGACATGTTGATGACATGTGCCCCATGGGTAGCGGCATAGAAGATGCCGTCGGTAGTGAAATACAGCCCCCCTCCGTTGTAGTCGTGCATGTGCTTGGTGGGCAAAAATTTGCAGTTGAAGCCTGCACCCGCCATGCCGATGCCGTTGTCTGTCTTTGCGGCTGCAATACTGGTAGTGGCGGTGCCATGGTTTACTACTGGCGACAGCGTGCTACCGGCAGGCGGTGTGGGGTTCACCCGTGTGTTGTTGTCGGGCAAAATGGTAATGAACGCACCCGGTACGGCCCTTGCATCGGTACCCACAAAGTCCCATCCGGCGTAGTTGTCTATGTAGCCATCGTTATCATCATCTGTCCCATTTATGGGGTCCAGGCTGTTGCGCTTCAGCGATCCGTTCAGGTCCTCGTGGTCCCAGTTACAGCTTGCATCCACTACGCCGATCACAATGTTTGTGTCGCCCCGGGCCAGGTCCCACGCCTGCGTGGCCTGCACCACATTCAGCCATGCCTGCCCGCTAGACCCCACCAGTGGGTCGTTTGGCACATAGGCCAGGGGGTAGCTTATGTATTCCGGCTCTGCGTAGGCAAGGACCCCCAGCTTGGTCAGCTGTTGGCAGATCCGCAGCACATCAGCCTGCTCGTCAAAGTAGATGTTGTAGGTAAGCGTCAGGTCTACCAGCCGGGGGTTCCGCTTCAGCTGGATATCGCTAATCGCTGGTGCCCTCGGATACTTTTTCTCCACCCGTACTACGCCCAGCTTTTGAAATGCAAGCTGAACGGCAGGGAGCGAAATGTCATTCAGGGCGCAATGGCTCCGGTGTTCGGGCCTAACCTTCAGCACTGCCATGCCGGGTATCCACCCAGGCTGCTGGTCGGGCTGCTGCGCCCGGGATATAGAAGTGTACGACCCGATGATCCAGAGCAAGGAAATGTATAGGCAGGTATTGATTCGCATGCAGATTCAGCTTCTTAATTCCTTTTGTAAAACCCTTTAACGCTATTCAGCACAAAAATGCACCACTTTCCGCTTTATTTTGCAGCAGAACGGGCTTTCACTCGGTATGGTACGGATGAAAGGCCCGGCAGTTCCGGATTTCGGTACAAAAGACTCCCGGAATTTGAACGGAATAGGTAGCACATTGTTAAGGTACCGGCTATGAAGATAAGAAAATATCTCACCCCCATTGCCCTCATGGCACTTTTCCTGGTGCTACTCGTGCCCCGGCTGTGGGATAGCCGACAGGCAGACAAGGGCGCTGCCGGAGCCAAGGGTGCTGCCGGAGCCCCCCCGCTGCAGGTAGAGGTAATACAGACCCGCTACGACACCCTGACGGACCAGCTGACGGTGAGCGGCAGCCTGCTGGCAGACGAGGGGGTGGCCCTTAGTACCGAGACGGCAGGCCGGGTAGTGGGCATCTACTTTGCCGAGGACAGCTATGTACAGCAGGGGCAGCTGCTGGTAAAGCTGAACGACCAGGACCTGCTGGCCCAGCAGGCCAAGGCCGAGCAGCAGCTAAAGCTGGCCAAGACCACCCAGCAGCGCATAGCTGACCTGCTGAAGAAGCAGGCCGTGAGCCAGGAGGAGTACGACCAGGCTGTAACCGAAGTGGCCGTGCGCGAGAGCGAACTGCTACTACTGCAGGCCCAGCTAGATAAACTGCACATACGCGCCCCATTCTCGGGCCGCATAGGCCTGCGGCGCATAAGCCCCGGCGCATACGTAAGCCCCGGCACCAATATGGCCAACCTGCAGCGCACCCACCCCATGAAGCTGGAGTTTGAGCTACCCGAGAAATATGGCCCCCGCATTCATACAGGTCGCAGCGTGCGCTTTGCCACGCCCGGCCAGCCCGGCCAGCATACCGCACGTATATACGCGCTGGAGCCAGGCATAGACCCCGAAACCCGCAGCATCCGCGCACGCGCACAGGTGCCCAACCCGCAGGGGCTGCTAAAGCCCGGCGCCTTTGCCGATGTGCTGCTGCCACTCGAGACCCTGGAGAACGCCATTATGGTGCCCACCGAGGCCGTGGTGCCCGGTAGCACCGGAGACCTGGTGTGGCTGGTGCAGGGCGACAGCCTGCAGCCCCAGCCTGTGGTAACCGGTGTGCGCACCGGCGCCCGTGTGCAGATCGTGAAAGGCCTGAAGCCCGGTATGCAGGTGCTGGTGAGCGGCATACTGCAGGCCCGCCCCGGTGCCCGTGTACAGGCCAAAGTAGTGAAACGATGAACCTGAGCGAACTGTGCATCCGCCGGCCCGTATTTACGCTGGTAATCAACCTGCTGGTGGTGCTGCTGGGTGTCATCGGCCTGTTCTTTCTGGGCATACGTGAGTTTCCTACTACAGACCGGCCCGTTATCTCCGTAACCACCAACTACACCGGCGCCAACGCCCAGGTGATAGAGAGCCAGATAACCGAACCCCTGGAGGAATACATAAGTGGCATAGATGGCATCCGCCAGATCAGCTCCATCAGCCGCGAGGAGCGCAGCACCATCAGCGTAGAGTTTGAGCTGGGGGTAGACCTGAATGATGCGGCGAACAATGTGATCGAGAAAGTAACCCGGTCGCTCCGCCAGCTGCCACCCGATGCCGACCCGCCTATTGTGGCCAAGGAGGATGACAACAACAGCCCCATCATCTTCCTGAACGTACAGAGCAGCCAGCGCACCCCCATGGAGCTGACTGAGGTGGCCGACCGGATTTTCAAACAGCAGGTACAGACCATCCGGGGCGTAAGCCTGGTACCCATCTGGGGCAGCCAGCTGTACAGCATGCGCCTGTGGCTAGACCGCGAGCGCATGGCTGCCCAGGGCATTACCCCCCGAGATGTGCAGCAGGCCGTAGCAAGAGAGAATGTAGAGCTGCCCGGGGGCCGTGTGGAAGGCAATAGCACCGAACTTACGGTGCGTACCCTGGGCCGGCTGGAGACCGTAGAAGCATTTAACGACCTGCCTATCCGCCAGGTAGGCCAGCGCACCATCCGCCTGAGAGACATTGGCCGTGCCGCCCTGGATGCCGAGAACCAGCGCACCCGCCTGAAGCGAGACGGTATACAGATGGTGGGTGTAGCCCTGTACCCACAGCCCGGGGCAAACCACCTGGAGATCGCCAACGAGTTTTACAACCGGCTGAACCGGGTACGCAAGGACCTACCCGCAGATATTCAGATCGGCATTGGCTTCGACACCACCCGCTTCATAGCCCAGGCCATAGATGAGGTAACCGAGACACTATTTGTGGCCTTTGCGCTCGTTACCCTCATCATCTTCCTCTTTCTGCGCGACTGGCGCACCACGCTCATACCCGTGCTGGCTATTCCCATCTCGCTGGTGGGCAGCTTCTTTGTTATGTATCTGATGGGCTTTTCCATCAACATCCTCACGCTGCTTTCCCTGGTGCTAGCCATCGGCATTGTGGTAGATGATGCCATTGTGATGATGGAAAACATCTATAGCCGCATAGAGCGGGGCGAGCCGACGCAGGCGGCTGCCATAGCCGGTAGCCGCGAGGTGTTTTTTGCCATTATTGCCACCACCATTTCGCTGGTGGTGGTCTTTCTGCCCGTGCTTTTCCTACAGGGCTTGGTGGGCAGGCTGTTTTTCGAGTTTGGCGTGGTGCTGGCCGTTACGGTACTGATATCCGGCTTTGTGTCCCTCACCCTTACGCCCATGGCGAGTAGCCGGCTGCTACGCCCGCTGGCGCAGCACAACTGGCTGTACCGAAAGACAGAGCCCCTGTTTATACAGCTGAACGAAGGCTACGGCCGCTGGCTAGAGGCCGTGCTGGCCCGCCCCTGGCTGTCGCCCGTGCTGCTGGCTGCCTCCCTAGCGCTCTTCCTGCTGCTGGGTAGCCAGCTGAAAAGCGAGCTGGCCCCCATGGAAGACCGTAGCCGCGTGCTGGTAAATGTACAAGGCCCCGAGGGTGCCACCTATGAGTATATGGACCGGTATATGGATGCGCTGATAGACGAAATCCGCCGGCAGGTGCCGCCGGGTGTGCGCGATGCCACCATCTCGGTTACCTCTCCCGCCTTTGGGGCAAACAGCTCGGCCAACTCGGGATTCATGTTTGTAAACCTGCTGGACCCCGCCCGGCGCAGGCCAGGCACTACACAAGCCGAGGTGGCCGACAGGCTTAGCCAGGCCCTGCAGCCCTTTACCGGTGCCCGTACCACCGTTATCCAGCAGCAGACCTTTGGCGGCAGGTTTGGCGCGCCGGTAGAGTATGTGCTCAAGGCACCTAGTAACGAGGCCCTGCGGGCCGCGCTCGACCCCTTTCTGCAGCGTGCCCGCCGCAGCCCCCACTTCGCCTTTGTGGATGTAAACCTGAAGCTGAACAAACCCGAACTGACCATTACGCCCGACCGCCAGCGTGCCCGAGACCTGGACGTGAGCGTGAGAGACATAGGCGAGGCCCTGCAGCTGGGCCTGAGTGGCAGCCGGTACGGCTTCTTTCAGAAAAATGGCAAGCAGTACCAGGTGATTGGCCAGCTACAGCGGACTGACCGCGACGACCCCGCCGACATCCGAAGCCTGTATGTGGCAAACGCCGCAGGCAAGCTCGTTCAGCTGGACAACGTGGTAACCACCCAGGAGAGTGCCACCACCCCCTCTCGCTTTCGCTACGAGCGCTACCCATCGGCCACCTTCAGCGCCAACCCCGCACCCGGCTACACACTGGGCGAGGCACTGGCCGAGATGGACCGAATAGCGGCAGAGGTGCTGCCCGAAAACTTCCAGACCAGCCTGAGCGGCACCTCCAGAGATTTTCAGGACAGCAACAACAACCTGCTACTCAGCTTTGTGCTGGCCCTGGTGCTGGTATACCTGGTGCTGGCAGCCCAGTTTGAAAGCTGGCGCGACCCGGTCATTATTCTGCTGAATGTTGCCACCGCCCTTATGGGGGCCGTCCTCAGCCTGTGGTACTTCCACCAGACGCTGAATATCTTCAGCCAGATCGGTATCATCATGCTCATCGGGCTGGTAACCAAGAATGGCATCCTGATCGTTGAGTTTGCCAACCAGCGCCGGCGAGATGGCCACTCGCGCCTGGATGCCGTGCGCGAGGCTGCTGTGGCGCGTTTTCGCCCCATTCTCATGACCTCGCTCTGCACGGCCCTGGGCTTCCTGCCCATCGCCCTGGCCCTGGGTGCCGGGGCCGAGAGCCGCATCGGTATGGGCATAGCCGTAGTGGGGGGGGTCAGCATTAGCAGCTTCCTTTCCCTCTTCCTGGTTCCGGGCATGTACCTGCTGCTCAGCCGTGGCCAGCGGCCACCTGCCACCGTGGCCATGGCCCCAGGCCTGCCCGATGTGTGGCCAGAAACACGAGAAACTGCAACCACCCCGCCAGCCGATGAACAGGCTCCCGGGAAGAAAAAGAAAAGGAAGCCCAAAAAACAGGACAAGCCGAAGAAAGAGAAGCAAAAATCCGAAAAGGCAAAAAAAGGAAAGCAGAAGGATGACGACAGTCCGCGAAAAGAGAAGTAGCCATGGGCATAGGGCCCTGCTCATCCTGCTGGGGTGCAGCCTTGCCCTGGGGCTACATGCCCAGCAGCCGCTGGCGCTGGGCCAGCTGTGGCAGCTGGCACGCAGCCAGAATATAGGCCTGAAAATAGCCGGGCTGGAGCGTGCACGCATTGCCCTGCTTACCAGCCCGGCCTTTGCAGGCCTGGAGCCCGAGGTGAACCTGGAGGCATTTACGCGCAACGCGGTTAACTACACCAAACTAGGCCTCGCCAACGGACAGACCATTGAAAACAATGGGGCCAATGCCACCAGCTACGGCGCCAGCCTGAACCTGGACTGGACGCTCTATAGCTTTGGTGCCAACCGCCAGCTATTCGCCCGCCAGCAGCTACAGCTACGCAGCAGCCAGCTGGGCTATACCCGCCGGGAGAACGACCTGGCATCGGAGGTGGCTACGGCTTACTACCAGCTGGTGCAGGCCCGGCAGGCCCAGGCTATACTGGATAGCAACCTGGCAGTGGGCAGCCTGCGGGCGGCGCTGAGCCAGGCGCAGTATGAAAGCGGCCGAACCGGAAAGTCGGACTGGCTGCAGGCACAGGTAGACCTAAACAGCATACGCGCAGCCCAAACACGCCAGCAGCTGGCCGTGGCACAGGCCCAGCTGGCCCTGGCACAGCTGCTGGGCGAGCGCAATAGCCTGGAGATACTACCCCTGAGCCCCCTGCAGCCCGATACCACCCTGCTGCTGCAGCGCCTGATGGAGCTGGCTACCAGCCAGAACCCCAACCTGCTGCTGGCCGAGAATGACCGCCAGATCAGCATCCGCGCACTGAACGAGGCACGCGCCCGCCGCCTGCCCGAGCTGCAGCTGAACCTGGGCCCGGGCTACCTGAACAGTAGCAACCCCGCCAGCTTCGTTACCGAAAACCGAAACATAGCCCTGAACTATGGCCTGACTGCCAGCGTAACCCTGTGGGACGGACGCAACCTGCAGCGCCAGATGAAGGCTGCCGAGGTGGCGGCAGACATCCAGCAGCTGAGCCTGGGCGAGCAGCAAATAGCCGTAGAGAGCCAGCTGTGGCAGGCCTGGGCGGGCTATACGCGTGGCCTGGACCAATGGGAAATAACCCGCAGCAACATCCGCCTGGCTGCAGAGAACCTGGATATTGCCCTGGAACGATACCGACTGGGCCGGGCCAGCCAGCTGGACCTGCGCACGGCCCAGATCAGCGTACTGCAGGCTGCCAATGAGGAACTGATGGCCCGCTACACCCTGAAGCTGTATGAAATACGGATGAAGACCCTGGCCGGAACCCTGGCAGCCGAGCTGGAGAATCTGCCCTGAACTACGCGCCTACCCGGCAAACGGTATTTTTTTACTTAGTTTGAGGATATTTTGACAAAGCCCCCTAGCCATGAGTGAAGCGCCCGAAGCCCACACCCGAAAAGTACAGGTCAGCATGATGGCCTACAACCTGATAGGCAGCGAGATACTCGCCATATCCAAGGAGGTAAAAGCCCTGCAGGCTGCGGGCAAGCATATTCTGAACTTTACGGTAGGCGACTTTCAGGCAGGGGAATTCCGCATCCCCGACCCCCTGACGGATCTGATTATTCAACACTACAAGGCGGGCCATACCAATTATCCGCCCAGCACAGGCGAGGCTAGCCTGCGCCAGGCCGTAGCCCGCTTTGTAAACCATGAGCTGGGACTGGAGTATACCCAAGACCATGTGCTGATAACAGGCGGCAGCCGCCCCGCCATCTTTGGCCTATACACCACCCTGCTAGACCCCGGCGATATAGTGGTGTATGGCGTGCCCAGCTGGAACAACAATCACTATTGCCACATAACCGGTGCAGTGCCCCGGCAGGTAGATACACAGCGGAGAAACAACTTCCTGCTCACGGCCGAAGAGCTGGCACCGTACATAGAGGAGGTGGTGCTGGTGGCCCTCAATACCCCCAGCAACCCAACGGGCACCCTGTACACGGCCACCCAGCTGGCCGACATCTGCGACCTGATTCTGGCCGAGAATGAGCAGCGCGAGCGGCGTGGGGCCAAGCCCGTATACGTCATGTTTGACCAGATGTACTACCTGATGGCCTATGGCAACCACCGCCATGTGCATCCCCTGGGCCTGCGGCCCGAGATGGCACCCTATACCATCTACATAGACGGGATAAGTAAGTACCTGGCTGCCACGGGCGTGCGCGTAGGCTGGGCCATTGGCCCGGTTAATATCATCCAGAAAATGAGCAGCCTGCTGGGCCACATGGGTGCATGGGCACCCCGGCCTGAGCAGCTAGCCGTGGGCACCTTTCTGGAGATGGAGGACAGCCTGCGCGGCTATATCCGGCAGCTGAACGCCAAGGTGAGTGCCCGACTGAATAAAATACACCAGGCTTTTCAGGCCTGGAAGCTGGCAGGCCTGCCGGTAGACAGTGTGGAGCCTATGGGAGGCCTGTACCTGAGCGTGCTATTCAACATAAAGGGATACAGGCAGCCCGATGGTGCCGTTATAAAAAATGCAGAGATGATGCGCGCCTACCTGCTGCACCAGGCAGATACCGCCGTGGTGCCCTTCGAGGCCTTCGGAGACCGGAAAAGCGAGGGCTGGTGCCGCCTCTCGGTCGGGGGCCTATCTGATGCGGACATAGACGAGGCCCTGAAGCGCCTGCCCAAGGCCCTGGAGCAGCTAAGCTGGACCGGCAACCGATAGTACAACGGAGTATACAAGGCAGAGGCCCCCAACCGAGACCGAACGGACCCGAAGAACCCGCCTCCGGTAACAAAATGCGGCGGGATGGAATCTTGAAGAGCGAAATCCCGTTGCAAGGCAGAGGCCCCTACCGAACCCCCGTATGCGAAAAACCCTGCATGACTACACCGCCCACCTGATAACGGGCACCCCTGTTCCGCTGGATCAGTACAGGGGCAAGGTGCTGCTGCTGGTAAACACGGCCAGCCACTGCGGCCTTGCCCCGCAGCTGAAGGAGCTGGAGCAACTGCACCAGCGCTATAAGGACCAGGCCTTTGAGGTGCTGGGCTTCCCCAGTGGCGACTTCAAAAACCAGGAGCTGGGCACCGATACCGAGATCGGTACCTACTGCCAGCGTAATTATGGGGTTAGCTTCCCGATGTTCGCCAAAGGCCATGTGCGTGGCCCGCAGGCGCAGCCCGTGTTTCAGTTCCTCACCAGCCGGGCACTGAACGGACGAAATGGCTTCCGCCCGTTCTGGAATTTTACAAAATACCTGATAGATAAGCAGGGCCGCCTACAGCGGGTATACCTACCCTTTGTAAAGCCCACCAGTCAAAGAATTACCCGTCAAATCGATCAATTACTCCGACCATGAAACTACTCGCATCCCTACTAGCCCTCTGCCTGGTGGCAGCCGGCTGCAGCTCGCAGCCAGGCCCGAGCCACACTACCGCAGATCAGCCCCAGGCCGCTCAGTCGGCAACCAGCTTTTACGACTTCAGCATGACTACCCTGGATGGCAAAGAACAGCCGCTAAGCGCCTATAAGGGCAAGGTGGTGATTGTGGTAAACGTGGCCAGCAAGTGTGGCTATACCCCCCAGTATGCCGACCTGGAGCGCTTCTACACCCAAAACAAGGATAAGGGTGTGGTGGTGCTGGGTTTCCCGGCCAATAACTTCATGGGCCAGGAGCCGGGTACGGACGAAGAGATAGCGAGCTTTTGCCAGAAAAACTATGGCGTTACCTTCCCCATGTTTAGCAAGATTAGTGTGAAGGGCAAGGATATCCACCCCCTGTATGCCTATCTGACCGAGGCCGTGGGTGCGTCTATCAGCTGGAACTTCAACAAGATCCTGATCGACAAAAATGGCAAGCCTGTGGCGCACTTCAAGAGTGGCGTAAAGCCCGGCGATCCCGAATTTGATGAGGCGGTGGCCAAGCTGCTGTAGTGCCAAATTCCTAACCCCGCACACTGGCGGTTCATTAGGCAGCTAGTGCTTGATAAATTCTGTTTCTGTAAATAACCCACCTCTGCCTACCTGCTGGGCCAAGTAGGCAGGTCGGGTATCTGCTCCTGTGTGGGCGTGGGCTTATTCCTCCCTAGGCGGTTGTTTTTGCCTGCTCGTAGCTGTCGGCTACCTCCAGCAGCAGGTCTGCATATTGGTACAGGTCGTCCAGGGTGGTTAGCTCTTTACGTATTTCCTTTCGGTCTGCATCCAGCACAGCCAGGTACTTTTTGCCCCCGTTCAGGTACAGGCGGCACAGGGTCTTGCGGTTGTTGTCGTCTAGCAGAATGGTAAAGTACGTTTGCGCATCCCGGTGGGCAATGCGATTCACGTTCAGCTTTTGACGAAGAATACTTTTTACGATTACAAAGGCTTCCAGCTCCTCTTCGGTGGTTACAATCTTATTCCTGGTTTCCTCCTTTTCTACTGCCAGCGCCAGTGCCTCTGCTTTATCAGCCTCATCCTCCTTGCTCAGCGCGGTCTTTAGGCGCTCGGTTACCGTATCGCTCAGGTACTGCTGCACGGAGCGCTTCACCAGCTTGGAAAACTGCTCCAGCACTTTGGCGGTTATGGTCTTGGGATACACTTGTCGGGTAAGCAAACGTACAAAGTCATCGGAGGGGTTAGCGAATTCCTGGTTCAGCAGGGCCTTCAGCTCGCTGGTATACTTCAGGTCGCTGGCGGTGCTGGTAATGCTTTCTACGTCGAAACTGGCCTTATGAAATTTGCGCAGCTCCTCTACCTGATTATCTTTTATCTCCAGAATATTGAACTCCAGAAAGGGCTTTTCGTCCATCTTGTTTGGCTCCACCAGATCGGAATAGAAACGATAGAGCAGGCCATTGGAAAGAATGGCAAAGCGTGCCTTGGAAACATGAAAATAGCGTAGCAGTTGGCCATCGTGTATATCCAGGTTTTGGGCTATGTGCTTGCACTCTACCAGGATGATGGGTTGGCCATCCTTTAAGACGGCGTAGTCTATTTTCTCCCCCTTTTTGGTACCTATATCGGCCACATACTCGGGCACAATCTCCTGCGGGTTAAATACATCGTAGCCAAGTACTTGCAGGAATGGCATGATGAGCGCATTCTTGGTCGCCTCCTCGGTGGCTACCTGGTCTTTCAGTGTTTTGGCACGCTCGCTGAGTGTTTTGATTTGGTCTTTAAACTCCATGGTCAGTTTTTTTTCAAAATTAATCTTTTTTTTGAGCCATACGGTGGCTAGGGAGGGACTCCTGACTGGGGACAGTATAGGCAAGAAAAGGCGACCCGTGCTTGGGGAGATGGGCGAAATACCGTCTGTGCCCTAGGCAGCCCAGCCCTCTCGGTCCAGGTTTCGGTATTGGATGGCCTCGGCCACGTGCTCGGGCAGTATGTCGGCACTGTCGGCCAGGTCGGCTATGGTGCGCGATACCTTCAGGATGCGGTCGTAGGCGCGGGCACTGAGCTGGAGGCGCGTCATGGCTGCCTTCAGAAGTGTCTCGCTGGCTTTGCTGATGCGGCATAGGCTACGCACCATTTGGGTGCTCATCTGCGCGTTGGCATACAGCTGGGGCTGGTCGGCAAAGCGGGCCTGCTGGCGCTCTCGGGCTGCCATTACCCGCTGGCGTACCTGGCTGCTGGGCTCTGCCGGGCGGTTTTCGGCCAGCTCGTCAAAGGGTACAGGCGTTACCTCTATGTGCAGGTCTATCCTGTCTAGCAGCGGGCCGCTCACGCGGCTCAGATACTTCTGCACCGCCCCCGGGGGGCACAGGCACTCTTTATCCGGGTGGTTGTAGTAGCCGCAGGGGCAGGGGTTCATGCTGGCTATCAGCATAAAGCTGGCGGGGTATTCCACGCTGAACTTGGCCCGGCTGATGGTGATGTTTCGCTCCTCCAGGGGCTGGCGCAGCACCTCCAGCACTGTGCGCTTGAATTCGGGCAGCTCATCCAGGAAGAGCACGCCATGGTGTGCCAGGCTGATCTCGCCCGGCTGGGGGTGGTTTCCCCCGCCCACCAGGGCCACGTCGCTCACGGTATGGTGGGGGCTGCGGAAAGGGCGGGTGGCAATGAGGCCCATGTGCCCGCCCATGTGGCCCGCCACGCTGTGGATTTTGGTGGTCTCCAGGGCCTCTTGCAGCGTGAGGGGCGGCAGTATGGTGGGCAGGCGCTTGGCCAGCATGGTCTTGCCGGCACCCGGGGGGCCTATCATAATGGCGTTGTGCCCGCCGGCAGCTGCTACCTCCAGGGCCCGTTTTACATGCTCCTGGCCGCGCACGTCCGAGAAATCCTGGGCATAGTCTGTGCTAGCGGCCTGAAAAATCTCGCGTGTGTCTATGTGCAGGGGCATCAGCAGTTCTTTGCCATTCAGGTAGTCTACGGCCTCTATCAGGTTGGTGAGGGGCAGCACATTCAGCTGGTTTACAATGGCCGCTTCGCGGGCATTCTCGGTAGGCAGCAGGAAGCCCTCAAAGCCCTCTTTCCGGGCCTGTATGGCTATGGGCAGGCAGCCCTTTACCGGCTTTATGCCGCCATCCAGGCTTAGTTCTCCCATTACCACAAAGTGGCCCAGGCGGTCGGCATCCACCTGGCCACTAGCCGCCAGGATGGCGAGGGCCAGGGGTAGGTCGTAGGCAGCACCTTCCTTGCGCACGTCGGCCGGTGCCATGTTGATCACCAGCTTGCCCCGGGGGTAGTCATAGCCGCTGTTCTTGATGGCAGCCTCTACACGCTCGCGGGCTTCCTTCACGGCATTGTCTGGCAGGCCCACCAGGGCAAAGCCGTGCATACCCCCCAGGTTCACCTCTATGGTGATGGTGAGGGCATCCACGCCACTTACTGCGCTCGCAAAGGCTTTTACCAGCATGCTGCAAATTACGCTATCTGCACCCGTGCGGCAAGGTTGAGGGGGCGAAAAGCGGGGAGCATCCTGCTGCCCATCCTGGCAATGGGTGTGAGACTGTGCCCGTGTGCGCCAGCTAGGCGGTTAGCAGCTGGGCCTGCAGCTCTATCTTTCGGTCCAGGGCCTGCTGCAGCATGTCGGTAGCCTCGCGTGCGTGGCGTATCTCCAGCTCCACATCCTGTGGCGAGTAGACGGTGATGGATAGCTTGCTGGGGCTAAGGCGTAGCTCCAGCCGCTGCACCAGGCCCCGGTGTGCGCGGTCCAGGTTTACGGCCAGGCGCAGCATGCCACCCAGTACCATTACCTTTTGCTTGTCCTCCTTGTACAGCAGGTTGTAGTGCATGTGCTCGTAGCTGGGTATGCTCCTGCGGTGGTAGCGCACCATGTTTGCCATCAGCAGCAGCTCATCGCTGCTGAAGCCTGGCAGCTTGCTGTTCATAATGATGTATTGGCCGTGCTTGTGGTGGCCGCTCCGATCTACAAAGTGCCCAATATCATGCAGCAGGGCGGCGTAGTGCAGCAGTTCTCGCTCTTCGGTGCTGTAGTGGTGCAGGCCCGCCAGTTGGTCAAACAGCTGCAGGGCCAGCTGGCTGGTCTGCCGGGCGTGTGCGGCATCGTATTTGTATTTCTCTGCCAGGGCCTCCACTGCGCTGCTGCGCACATTCATCTGCTGGGGGTCCTGCACCTGCTGGCTGGTGCGCTCGGCTATAAAGTTGAAGAGGATGCCCTCCTTCAGGGCAAAGGTGCTTACCGTAATGGTCTCTATACCCAGGCTCTGCACCACGTGCTGCACCAGCAGGCTGCCCATGTTGATCATCTCTACGCGCACAGGGTCCATGCCGGGCAGTGCTAGCCGGGCAGTACGGTCTAGCCGGATCATATCCTGGTGGAGGCGCAAAAAGTCGGGCACCGAAAATTGGTAGGCATTCACCATATCAGCCATCAGCCTATTGCCCGACTGGTGGGCAATGACGGTGCCCAGGGTTTCGAAGGTGCCGCTGCTGCCAATCAGCTGCTTGATGCCAAAGCTGCGAACTTCCTGCATCAGCGGGTCCAGCTGCTCTGCCAGGTAGGTTTCGGCCTGTATGATGTCCTGGCGCGTCATGGGGTCCTGTGGCTGTAGGTGCTCCAGCAGGCGGGCCCCGCCCAGGTTCAGGCTGCGTATCAGCTTGGGGTAGCGTCGGTCTCCCACCACAAACTCTACCGAGCCGCCGCCTATGTCCATAAACAGGTAGTCCGTGCGCGGGCTTAGGTGCAGGCCGTGCCGCACACCGTCATAGATCAGTACAGCCTCCTCATAGCCATTAATTACGCGGATTTGTATGCCGGTTTTTGCCTGCACCTCGGCCATAAACTGCGGCCCATTCTCGGCAGAGCGCAGGGCACTGGTGGCATTAGCCAGCACATGGGTTACGTGTCGACTCTTCAGGATCTTGCGAAAGTTCTGCATCGTCCGTATGCCCCGCGCATAGGGAGTGGGGGCAATAAAGCCTTTGCTGATGCCTCCTTCGCCCAGCTTTACGCTTTCCTTGTACTTCTCCAGTATCCGGTAGGTGTGCCCTGTCAGCTCAATCACCAGCAGGTGAAAGGTGTTGGTTCCCAGGTCTATGATGGCGATGTTTTCGGGCTGCATACCAGGCAGCTAAGGTACAAAAATGTGCCCCCCCGGGCCATGTGCTTTTGCGCTTTTGTTCCGGGCGATGCCGCAGGGTGGCCCTGCCTGGGGGTGCGAGCGCAACGATACGGAAATGTGCTGCCAGGGGTGTACATCCCGCTACAAAAGGGTAGCGGCTGGGGCAGCCTACCACACGATCTTTTTTACCTTTGCGCACGCATTCCCCATCTTGTATATGACACCTAGCCGGAACCTATGCTGTGCCCTGCTGCTGCCCGCCCTGACCCTGCTGGGCTGTGCCCGGCTGGTAAAGGACTGCGACCCGGACAGGGCCGCCGCCGATAGCCTGCGGATTGTGGCCGTACACCCCACCCTGGTGCAGATGATCTATGCCCTGGGGGCCGAAGACAAGCTGGTGGGGCGAGACCAAAGCAGCACCTGGCCCGAGGCCGCCAGGCGCATCCCCAGCGTAAAGTACATGCGCGCCCTGAGTGATGAGGGCATACTGAGCCTGAACCCCACCCTGCTGCTGCTAACGCCTGAAAATGGCCCTGCACCCGTGATAAACAAGCTGCAGCACGCCTGCCTGAAGGTGGAGGTGCTGGACAATAAAATGGATAGAAAGGCCCTGCTGGCCAAGATGCGCACGCTGGGTGGCCTCATTGGCAAGCCGACGGAGGCCGACTCGCTGATACGAAGCCTGCAGGCCGAGTATGCCGAACTGGACAGCCTGAAGGGCGCCTGTACGCAGATCCCCCAGGTGCTCAGCTTCCACAGCCGCGCACGGGGTGGTAGCCTGTTCATTAACGGCACGGGCACGGCGGTGCAGTTCCTGCTAGACGAAACCCAGGCCCGCCCTGCACTGGTGGTAGAAGGGGTGAAGGAGATAGGCAAGGAGAGCCTGCTGGCTGCCAGCCCAGACTACCTGCTGATAGACCGAGAGACCGAGCAATACCTGGGGGGAATAGCCGGCATACGAGCCCATCCGCTGCTGAAGAATAGCCCCGCAGCCCAGAAAGGCCAGGTGGTGGTCATTGAGCGCGTACACCTTTTCGGCCCCAATGCCGAGACAGGCCGCTTTCTGAAGCAGCTGATCCACCAGCTGCACCCAGAGCTGCAGGCAGGTGCACGGCCCTAGCCTTGTTGTGGGTTCTGTGCTGTGTGTGCCCCGCGCACAGTGCCAGGCCGTGTCCTGCCTTCATTCGTACAGACCCAGCAGGCTCGGCAGGCTCCGAACAAAGAGGGGCTTTTGGTCGACATTATACTGTAGCTGCGTTATCGTCATTTCTGCCCAGGTAAACAGCCCCTCAGGTAGCTGCCAGCTCAGGGTGGCCCGTGCGGGTACCCTCAGCCCGTCTGCTTGTTGCACCCCCTCCAGGTCTATCTGCCATAGGCGTTTGGTCCACTTTCCCTGCTCTTCGTAGTAGCGGGGCCCTGTTATGCGGCAAAGCTCATTTTGGGCATTGAAGATGAAGTCGGCATGGCATTCCTCAGCGCCCTGGGTCATATACACCCGGGCTGTGCTGTCATTCAGCTGTTCCCAGCGCAGGTAGGGCTGCAGGGCCTCGGTAGGGTAAAAGGCCATTTCGGCCAAGTAGCGCAGCTGGCTGCCCTGGTCTATGTAGGGGCCACGGGCATCTGCCACCGGGAGCAGGCCCAGCAGGCGGATGTACATGTGGCCTTTCGCCTGGGTGTAGTAGTCTCTACCCAGCAGCTGTACCCCAGGCAGCATCTGCACCCGTGCGTTCCATAGGAAGGAGGGTACGCTGGTAGTAGTGAGCTGCCGTGCTTCGTACGGCATCCAGCTGGCATCAGGTTTCAGGCGCATGCGTCCCCGCTGCACCAGGTATGCGCTGCGTACCCTGGGGTGGCCAGTCACACCGGCGGCATTCAGCCAGTGCTGCACACAGGGCGGCAGGGTGGCCAGTTCTGCCGCAGATACCGTAGCAAGAGCCTGCTCTTGGTGCTTGTGTAGCAGGTGGTATGCATACTGCTCTGTTTCTCTTTCCATCCGGGCCTCGCCCAGTCCGGCAGCTACGGGTAGCAGCAGTAGCACGTTGGCCAGTGTGCCCCATTTGGCCTCGGGCCAGTAGGCTAGCACCAGCAGCTGGCTCAGCACTATGCCCACCGCTGCCAGCCAGGGCCACGTCCGCGTATCGGCCAGCAGCAGGGCAGCCCCAAGTAGCAGCAGGCTGGCTGCCAGGCCCCAGGCCATGCCCTGCACCCAGTCGGGCAGCCAGCCCATGGGCCACAGGCTGCGGCCTGTGAGCTGGGGTATACGGGCCCAGCCCCAGCAGCGGGCGGCTCCCAGCAGGTGTATCAGCCCATGCAGGGCCAGTAGTAGGAGTAGAAGTATCTTTGCCATAGCGAAGGTGGAAAAAGGTGGTGCCCGGCACAACAGGGGCCTAGCCCGGCCCCCACTGCCTGTGGGACACGGATAGAAAAATTGCTAAAAAAATGACTACGCAGCCCAATAACAGTACACAGCGGAGGCGGGCCCACTTTGCATACGTCCCAGTTCTCCGCGTGTATAGTAGCTACACGGCCTTTCATACTTCGGAATTTACGCATGAAAGACATACACCCTGCTGATGCAAATGGCCGAAGAAGCGAGACCGCCCGGCCCTACCCACCGGATGCCTGGCGGTAGAGCCGTAGCCTTATCTGTACTGCTGTAGTGCCTCTACCAGCTGGCACACTGGCAGGCCCATCACGTTGTAGTAGTCTCCCTCTATACGCCGTATGCCCCGCAGGCCTATCGTGTCTTGAATGCCGTATGCGCCGGCCCGGTCCAGCGGAGGGCTTTGCGCCACATACTGGGTAATCTCCTCCAGCTCCAGGGGCCTAAAGTATACCCGTGTGTGGGCCGAGAATTCCGTTTGCCTACCCCGATACCGCAGATGCACACCCGTTACTACGGTGTGGCATTGCCCACTCAGGGCCAGCAGCATCTGTATGGCTTCTTCGGCACTGGTGGGCTTGTTTAGCACCTGCTGCCCTAGTATGACGGTGGTATCTGCCGTAATCACTAGCTCATCCTGGCTAAGCGGCTCCAGGGCTTCGGCTTTTAGCCGGGCCAGGTAGGCCGGAATCTCCGCCAGTGGCAGGTGGGGGGGCCATACCTCCTCCACGTCTTGCACCTGCACACGAAACCGGAAACCTGCCGCTGCCAGCAGCTGCTGGCGGCGGGGGCTTTTGGAACCCAGAATGAGGGGAGGGAGCTGCATAGTGGCAAGATACGCACAAAAGCTAGCGGGCCAGGCCATCGGGGTGGCCTGTGTAGGTAGGCCGTGTGCCCAGCAGGTGTACGTCCAGTAGCATCCGTACCCGTGCCAGATACTCACGGTAGCAGGTGCTGCGCTGCCAGTGGTCGGCGGGGTTTTGGGCAGCAAAGCCCCAGGTGTGCAGGCCGTGTGCGCGCCCTATGTACAGGGCCCGTGCCGCATGCCAGCCCTGGCTGATGAAGAGCACCCGCCGGTGGCCAAACACTTGGTGGCTGCGCAGCACACTGTCCAGGGTGCGCAGGCCGGCCTTGTCCAGCACAATCGAGTCTGGCGGAACCCCGGCCTGCACCAGGGCCTTGCGCATGGCCCTGGGCTCGTTGTAGTAGCGGGTCTGGTTATCCCCGCTCACGAGTATCCGCCCAATCTTGCCAGCCCGGAAAAGCGCCGCTGCCGCCTGGATGCGGTACTGAAAGTAGGGATTGGGCTTGCCACTGCGTAGCAAGGGGGTTGTGCCTGGCAATAGGGCTATGCGGGTGTAGGGCACCTGTTCTATCTGCCGGTACAGGTACGGCTCGGCCTGTGCCTGCACCCAGTAGTAGCTGGCTAGCGCAAGGCCAAGCAGCAGGAGGCACAGCAAGCTGAGTAGGCGGAGAGCCCTACGCCAGCCACGTGGATAAGAGAGAATGGCCCGTACACGCATTGGTGGGCAAATATAGGGTATTTTGCATATACAGAAAGTTGCCCTCCACCGCTAGTCCCTTACCGGCTGCCCCACAGTCTGAGGGGGGGGGAGGGTGGCCAGTATGGGCCGGGGTACTAGCTATCCAGCCACCGCCAGTTTTTGAGCAGGCGCACCTGCGGGAAGCGATAGCCAAAGTAAAGTTCGGTTTGCACCCGGCCGTGTGTAAGGTTTGCCCCATGCAGCCTGAAGGTGCTGGATCGACCGGAGATGCTGAAGCCGGCAAACCAGCGCGGCCGGGCATAATTCAGCACGGTGCGCCACTCCAAGTTGTAGTACAGCCGCCCATATATATGGACATCCTCCCCGTCTTTTACCACACTACGCTGCAGGCCTGGCCCAAGCAGGGCCATCACGCCCAGGCTAAACCGATGCAAAACAAACGTATGCGCATAACCAGGGGAGACGCCAAGGCTGGATAGGTTAATGTTGGTGGCACTGTCCAGCTCGGGATAGGAGGGCCGGAGTGGGCCTGGAACAAGGCTGCTGTCTGACGTGATGCCAAACACGTTGGCCTGCCCTTGTAGCAAAAAGCTGCCCGCCGATCGGGTTTGCACCTCGGTCTGGCCAAAGAGGGCACGGATGGTAAACCGCTTAGGATTGAAGATGCGTGTATATCCAAAGCCAATCTGGGCCGTAAACATGTCGGGGCGCACCAGGGGGGGTAGTGCACGCTCGGGCTGATAAAAGCGGCCAGGGTCGGGCAGGTAGAAACCCTGTATGCCCGTAAACGTGAGTTCGCCAAGCCAGCGACGCGAGGTAAAGTCCAGGCTCAGGTCTAGTTTCCTGGTACGGCCATATTTTGCCGGCTCATAGGCACTATTGGGTAGCTTGTAGCTTATGCCAAAGCCCAGCCCATTGTAGCTACCGTGTAGCCCGATGGTGGCAAGCAGGTTGGGTTCGTATAAAAAGCTGGATGTGCCAGCTCTTCGCGACGCTATATTAATGGCATGCCCGTAGCCTTGCGTACGCGGCCTCAGGGTTAGGCCCCGGTAGTAGGGCTGTATGTAGGTGCTGTCGAAAGCGTTCCGTTTCGCCAGCCGGTCTTCTGCACTCAGCTCCACCCGCGTCTGTGCCAGCACGGGCAGGCACAGAAGGCACGTCAGGGTTGTAAATAGCCAGTGCATGAGCCACCTGCCGGACTCGAACCGGCGACCTATACTTTACGAAAGTACCACTCTACCAACTGAGCTAAGGTGGCTGCTTGGAGGGGGCAAATATAGCAGGATTCTTAGTCTGAATGGCACAGGTCGCACCGCCCACAGTTGGTTGTCAGTTCCTCGCCAAAGTAGGCCGATATCTGCCGCTGGCGGCACAGGGTGGTATTGGCCGCATAGTCCAGCACGGCCTGCAGCCGCACCTCGGCCTGGTGCCGCCGGTGCGCGTATGCCTGCCAGGCGGGGTCGGTATCCACCAGGGGGGTGTAGGGCCGCAGGAAGCGCAGGCCCGGCCCCTGGGCACCAGGCAGGTAGTGTAGCACACCCAGTGCATCCAGCCGGATCAGCAGGGTTTCGGTTTCAGCCTTGCTCTGTTCGCAGGCTTTGGCCAGGGCCTTTAGCTCCAGCGGCAGGGGCCGCTCAAACAGCTCGCCGCCCAGCAGGCGCAGCAGCCCGTCCAGCGTAGGCAGGTATTGTGGGTATTCCAGCTTCCACTGTGTCAGGCGGGTGGCAGCCATCCGAAACTGCACCTGGGGGTTAGGCCCCGCCTGCTCCTGGTAGGCCAGGTAGCCCTGCTGTGCCAGGGCCTGCAGGCCAGCGTGGCAGGCCAGCTGGGGCAGATCGGCCTGCAGGCTTATCAGCTCCCAGTCCAGCGGGTAGTCCCTTGCGGGGGCCTGCACATTGGATATCCGGTAGTGGGCGCACAGGGCCTCGTACAGGGCCTGCACCTGCTCAACGGGCGGATGCTGCATGTGCAGAAACTGCCACATACGTGCGGGCTCATCCGGGCCCAGTAGGGCAATGGCCCGGGCGGGCAGCTGGTCTCGGCCTGCGCGTCCGGCCTCCTGGTAGTAGCTCTCCAGCTCGGCGGGCAGCTGCCAGTGCACCACGGTGCGTACATCGGGCTTGTCTATCCCCATGCCAAAGGCCGTGGTGGCGCACAGGATGGGCAGCTCGTTGCGCATCCAGGCCTGCTGTAGCTCGCTGCGCCGTGCTGCAGCCAGCCCGGCATGGTAGGCCTCGGCCCTGTAGCCCTGTGCCTGCAGGTAGCGGGCGGCCTGCTCGGCTCCCTTTCGGCTGCGCACATACACCAGGGCGCACTCGTCTGGCCGCAGTAGCGCCGGCAGGGCCTGGGCTTTGTGCTCGGTATACTGTAGGGCAAAGCTCAGGTTGGGGCGGGCAAAGCTCTGCAGGTGCACCCGGGGCTTGCGTAGCTGCAGCTGGCGGGCTATGTCTCGGCGCACCTCGGCGGTGGCGGTGGCGGTCAGTGCCAGCACGGGTGCCTGCAGGTAGGGGCGTATCTGCTGCACCTTGCGGTAGGCGGGCCGGAAGTCGTAGCCCCACTGGCTGATGCAGTGGGCCTCGTCTACGGCCAGCAGGCGGATGGGCAGCTGGGGCAGCAGCTGGCGCATCAGCTGGCTATCCAGCCGCTCCGGGCTCATGTACAAGAACCGGTAGTGCCCACCCAGACAGTCGTTCAGCCGCGCCCAGGTTTCTTCCGGGCTTAGCTGGCTATTGATGGCGGTGGCGGGTATGCCGCGCCGTAGCAGGTCGGCTACCTGGTCTTCCATCAGGGCAATCAGGGGGCTGATAACCAGGGTAAGGCCCTCAAGCACCAGGCCACTTAGCTGGTAGGTCAGGCTCTTGCCGCCGCCGGTGGGCAGCACCGCCAGGGTATCCTGGCCCTGTAGCACGCTCAGGATAATCTCCTTTTGCAGGGGGCGGAAGTGGGGGTAGCCCCAGTACTGGTGCAGCAGCTGATCCAGGGCTTGCATGGCAGCAAGTTACGTCCTGCGTGGGGGCAACGCCAGCATGCGCGCGTATTCTTCGCTGTATTTTTGGCAGCCTGCTTCCAGGCTATAGTATTGCACCGCATACTGCCGCAGGGTAGCTGCGCCTGCCCGCTCGGCCTCCAGCCGGGCTGCATAGGGGGCTATCTCAGCCGGGCTGAGCCCCAGGGGCATGGATACACCACTACCCGGGTGTGTGGCCAGTATCTGGTCTACATCGCCCACGCCGCTGGTGGAGAGTACCGGCAGGCCCATGGCCCAGTATTCACCCAGCTTGGTGGGGCTGCTGCCCAGGCTGCTGTACAGGGGGCGGTATACAAACAGGCCTACATCGGCAGCAGCCAGGTAGCGGTGCACCTGGTGGTAGCGCACGCTGGCCACGGTTACCGCCTGGTCTGGCAGGCCATAGGCACGATAGGCGGCCTGTGCCTCCTCGGCCGGAGTCTTGGTCAGCAGCAGCAGGTGCGCATCGGGCCGCTGCAGCCGGATGCCCTGAAAAATATCGAATACCTCGCGCACCGGATAGTTGCCACCCAGGCTGCCGCTGTTTATCACCACATACTGCTCTGCCGATATGCCGTATTGTGCCCGTATGGCCAGCCTATCTGCCAGGGTGGGCGGCGGGAAGCTGCGAAAGTCTACACAGGTGGGCACTACCAGGATGTCTTCGGGCAGGCGGTAGCCCAGCCGCACAATCTCGTCTCGGCCGGCGTAAGTGAGGCTTACGGTAAGGTCGCTTTTGCTGAAAAAGAGTCGCTCCTTCTGTTTGAAATAACGATACACGGGCCGGAAGAGGGGCGAACGCCAGGCCCCGGACTCCAGCCGCTGGTCGGGCCACCAGCCCCGCATGTCGAAGATGAACCGGGCTCCCCACTTCTTCTGGGCCCGCAGGCCTAGCAGTGCGGGCAGGTAGCTGCGGCAGTGCACCAGCTGAAAAGGGTGCTGCGCCCACAGGCTACGGACCAGCTGCCAGCCCGCGCGCTGGTCTCTCAGGGTGCCCAGTATGGGTGGGCGGTTGTGGTAGGGCAGGGGGTGCCAGTGGATGCCAGTGCCCTCCAGCAGGCCTAGCACGTGCGCGCGCTCCTGCTCGTAGTACTCGGGCTTTTCGAAGCTGATGAGGTGGAACTGATAGCCGTATGTGGCCAATACGCGCAGATAAGCCAGCACCTGGCTCTGGCCCAGTGCCTCGGTCATGCCATCGGTGGAGATATAGAGGACGCGATTGGGCATGTTAAAATCCCTGAGGTTTAGCCGATTGTGGTACTTAGTTTACGGGATTGGGGTAGGAAAAGGTGTGCTGCGTAGCCTGCTGCACCAGCCTACGCCACTCGGCCAGCTCGGCATGGCCGGGCTTTCGGGTGCCAAACATCTGCAGGATGAGCGCCTCTTGTGCGTCATACAGCTCGATAGAGGTTACCAGGCCGTCTTGGGTGGGCTTTAGCACCAGCCAAGCCTGGGCCACGAGGTCGGTGCGCAGGTGCAGGTTGAAGCCGGGGTCCATCACATTAAACCACCCCTCCATGGGCACAATGCGCCGGATGGGGCCGGTGTGGATGGCAATCACCCCGGGGTTTCCTACAAAGAACATAACCGGCACCGCCTGGTCTGCCGCCCCTGTAGCAGCCTGATAAAATCCCTCGGGGGTAATGGGGAAGGCAAAGCGACCCTGGGCGATCCGCAGGGCCTGCAGCCGGCCTACCCCGTGTGCCCTGAGCAGCTGGAAGAAGTCGTGCGTGTCTTGCAGCTGAGCCCAGCCTGCCAGCAGGGCTTCGGCTTCCACCTCGGCATCCGGGCGGGCGGGCACCGGCGGGGGTGCGGCAGCTGGCTGCAGGCTCCGCGCCTGCTGCGGGTGCCGAAATCGATCTACCAGTGCCTGCCAGGCAGCCTGGTGCTCGGGCTGGCGCGCATATACCTTGTGCAGGGCATTCCCCTGCGCGTCAAAGAACTGCAGGCTAGAGGTCATCTGCCCGTGTATGGGCAGCTGGCAGGCGTAGCCGTGGGCCCAGTGCTGCATAAAGAGCCGCAGGTCTATGTGTGGCCCTACCACCTGGCCCACCTGCCCCATGAAGCTGGGGGAGGCATAGGTGCCCACCTTTTCTATCACAGCGGCCTCATTCCGTGTCAGGGCCATTGCCTCGCCCAGGCCTGGCAGGGCAGCCACCACCTCTTTCCAGTCGGTAGCTAGCAGGCGCACAGCCTGCCCACCCACCTGGGTGGCCAGCAGCTGGGCCTCGCTTACCCCCAGCGTATCGGCAGCATCGCGTATGCGCAGGCGCGTATTTGCAGCTGCCAGCTGTTGCCAGGCGGCTGCCAGCTGGTTGGGGTCGGGGGATAGGGGGGTAGCCATACACTAAGGAAATTATAGCTCAAAAGATGAATCTTGAAGAAGCATTAATTACTCAGAATTCTCTATACTGATTTTGGTCGGCTAGTTATTGATGGCGAATAGAATTTTAAGCCAATCTATTTCGCTATCAAAATCAAGATCATATTTCTCCTGGAGCTCATATTTTAGTCGTTCCGGAGCATTCCGGACAATTTTTGCCACATCCTCATTAGAACTTAATACCTTTGACGAACCAACTTGGGTTCCCTCTAGTACCCACTCTTGGGTTCTTTCCTCACCCCCGTTTAGCCAAGACCAAAAATCCTTTCCTGCCAAAACCCGGACATAGTCTAGAACTACAAATTGTGATTGTTGCCTTGGATTTATACCCCTTAATATCTCATACTTGTTAGTAAGTGAGGATTCATTTCCATAAAATACACCAACAACAATTTCTTTTCCATATAAATTAAAATCTCCTATCTGCTTGAAAGCACTATATAAGCTATGGGCAGATGCATCCTGTATAGTCCAAGGTCCAGCCTTAACAGATAATAAACACCAGTCAGTATCAGAGTGGGGATTTACAATGTGATCAATCTCATTATAGGCAGAGCTATTCATTTTCCTTTTTCTCCTTTGAACAGAGTCAAGTTTTATAGTGCCAAAAACATTGGGTAATATTTTCTCATCAATGGTTTTTCCAAAACTAGTTGCATGTCCTGAAGCCATATGACTTATGAATAGGAAATTAGCTAAGTCGTCTAGATTTTTTAATTCATGGATATCCCTTAATGCAGACATCAGAAAGGGATTTATATTAAGAAAGGAACTGATTTCCTTCTCAAGCTTTCGAATTCTTCTTATCAACAAGGCTTCTATTTCAATGGCGACCTTGTTTACAACTTCTTCCTTGTTCTTCTTGGTATTCATTTTATTGGTTGCTGAGAAGAAAGATAAGGGCTACCAGAATATACTTTACCAGCTTTGTAGTATTGCCTTGTCCTCACGTGCGGTCTTATATGAATAATTTCGTGATTGTCCATTTTAGATCTAAGCTTGGTACTTTTGCTTATATTCTGAATTGCAATTCCAGCCATTTTTCCAAGTACAACTGGAACAGCATTCCCGATTTGTCTATATTTCTCAGCAGGTGTCCCTATAAACTTCCAATGGCTTGGGAATGTTTGTATCGCGGAACACTCACCAACTGTTAATGCTCTAATTTGCTTTGGATGGCACATGCTTGTACTGGCATGATTTGGCATAGTTACTATTGTAGGTGCTGGTGAATCCATTGATAAGCGTCTCCAATAAGCAGATCTTCCGCCCTTTAGATACCAAGATTTACCCATGGATTCCTTTTGAATATCAATTGGCATGCTGCGCCAATTGCCTCCCTCTGGAACATATGATAAGTATTTTTTTTTTCTTTCAGAAAAATCCATAATATCAGAGTCTGGATCCTTGAAATCTATTAAAACATCACCTAGATTTCTAAAATATTTTTGATTTTCATTTGGTTTGTCGCTATGCGTAGGAGATGGAAATTCGGCCTTTTTATTTAGCCTATTTCCTATCATTATAATTCTCTCTCGAATTTGAGGTGCTCCATAATTTACGGCATTAACAAAGAATGTATCGACTACGTAACCGATTGATATTATCTTTTCAATTAACATATCATACAAAGATTTTTTGCCATTTTCTGTTTCAACTATCATAGAATGAAGTCCCCTTACATTTTCCATTATGAAATATTCAGGATTGATTTCTTCCACAATTCTTAGAAACTCAAAAACCAATTTCCCTCTTAAATCTTTAATTCCCTTTCTTCTACCTATGATACTAAATGCTTGACACGGAGGCCCACCAACTACTATATTTATATTTGACCTATCAGATATTCCAATTTTAGAAAGAATATAATTGCCTTTTAATGTTGAAATATCTTCTCTAATTACGGGCAAATCAGGTCGATTATTATTAATTGTTTTTACTGCTGAAGAATCAAGTTCTACGCAACACATAATCTCTATACCAGCTTGTTCTAGACCTAGATCTAGGCCCATGGCACCTGAAAAGAGTGAAATAGCTTTCATGGTTATGATTTTATAAAATTAAAATCTGGCATGGAAAACAAATTTAATAGCATAAAATAGAGTTGGCAAGGTATCAGCATCAATTTTCTGTCAAAAGAAGAAGTCTGGTTAAACTCCAGAAAATATCTCTTCCGAGCCCTTAATGGAGCAAGCTTGCGAGGGGTGATCAGCAAACGGGCCTAGCCGTGGGCATCCAGCTGCTGCTGCCAGGCCCAGGCATGGCGCAGGGCATCTGCCAGGCCATACCGGTGGCGCCACTGTAGCTGCTGTTGGGCTTTGCTTACATCGGCAAAGATGGCCGCTACATCTCCAGGCCTGCGCGTACCCAGCCGGTGGGGTACGGCCAGGTTGTTCACCCTTTCGAATGTGCGGATGAGCTCCAGCACACTGGCACCCTGCCCGGTGCCAATGTTGAAGGTATAGGTGCCGACATCATGCTGCTGCAGGTGGCGCAGTGCGGCTACGTGGGCTTCGGCCAGGTCCACCACATGTATGTAGTCGCGTACGCAGCTGCCATCGGGCGTATCATAGTCGGTGCCAAATACGGTAAGCGGAGGGCGCAGGCCTGCCACGGCCTGTGTAAGAAAGGGAACCAGGTTATTGGGCACATTCAGGGGTAGTTCTCCCAGCATGCCACTGGGGTGCGCCCCAATGGGGTTGAAATAGCGCAGGATGCTCACCCTTAGTTCCGGCAGCTCCAGGCGGGCATCTTTCAGCATCTGCTCGCACACCTGCTTGGTATAGCCATACACGGATGCGGCTGGCTTTATCGGGCTTTCTTCCGTTACGGGCAGCGCATCTGGCTGGCCATACACCGTGCAGCTGCTGCTGAATACCAGCTGCGTTATCTGTAACCTTCGGCACCAGCGCAGCACGGTGGTGCAGCTCTCCAGGTTGTTCTGGTAGTATTTTATGGGCTCCTGCATGCTCTCGCCCACGGCCTTGTAGGCTGCAAAGTGGATGAGGCCATGGATGGGCCCCAGCTCTTGCAGTTCATTCAGCCCAGCCTCATAGTCCGTACAGTCCACATAGAAGAAAGTGGGGGTGTGCCCCATCAGGTGCGTAAGCCTGGAGATGACGCTGGGATCTCCGGTGCTGAAGTTGTCCAGGATAATCGGCTCATAGCCGGCCTCATTCAGGGCCAGCACCGTGTGGGAGCCAATATAGCCTGCCCCACCGGTTACAATCACCCTGGGCCTATCCGTGCGTGGCATGGTATACGTGGTAGGTGTTGAGCAGGAGCATGGCGCGTGTCATGGGTCCTACGCCGCCGGGTACTGGGGTAATGGCCTTTGCCTTGGGTGCCACCTGGTCGTACTGCACATCCCCCACCAGGCGGAAGCCATTGGGGTGGCTGGCATCGGCCTTGCGGTGTATGCCTACGTCTATTACAACGGCTCCCTCCTTTACCATATCTGCCGATATAAACTCCGGCTGGCCGGCGGCGGCTATCAGGATGTCGGCCTGGCGGGTATAGTGGCCCAGGTTTTGCGTATGGCTGTGGCAGAGGGTTACGGTACAGTTGCCCGGATTGCGGTTTCGGCTCATCAGCAGGGCCATGGGTGTGCCCACTATGTTGCTTCGGCCCACTACCACGCAGTGCTTGCCTTGCGTTTCTATCCCATACCGCTGTAGCAGCTCTACTATCCCTGCCGGGGTGGCGGGCAGCAGGGCCTGCAGGCCCTTACTCATGCGGCCAATGTTTACCGGGTGGAAGCCATCCACGTCTTTCTCGGGTGCAATAGCCTCTATAACAGCCACTTCGCTCAGGTGGGCGGGTAGGGGCAGCTGTACAATAAATCCGTCTATGCGGGCATCCTGGTTCAGCTCGGCTATAATGCCGAGCAGCTCGGCCTGGCTGATGGCGGCCTCCTTGTGGATGAGCGTGCTCTGGTAGCCCACCTGCTGGCAGTCTCGCACTTTGTGCGCCACATAGGTCTGGCTAGCGGGGTCTTCCCCGATCAAAACGGCCGCCAGATGCGGCGGACGCTTGCCCGCCTGCAAATGGCTTTGTACCTTTTCGGCCAGTTCTGCCAGGATGGCTTTACGTATCAAAGTTCCATTGAGGACCATGGCACAAAAATAGGGGAATTCTTTCCCCCCTGACTGATGAGATGAAACGACCCGATCGAGCTGATTTTTTCCTTTACCTGGCCGTGGGGCTACTCGTAGCTTATCTGCTGGGCCTTGCACTGGGCTGGCCCGGCCTATGGGCTGCGCAGCATGGAGACGAGGGCCACTACACCCGCAGCGCCCGCTACCTGGCTACGCAGCCCACAGCCGAGGGGCTGCGCACCTATCCCGAGATGAGCGGCCCCCTGCCATTTGCCCTCTATGGGGTCTGGGGTTCTCTTTTTGGCTGGGAGCTGCCCACCCTCCGGCTGCTCAGCCTGCTCGTAGCCTGTGCCAGCGGCCTGCTGCTATACAGCCTGCTGCGCCGGCTGCATGCACCCGGGTGGCCAGCAGTGCTGGCACTGGCCTGGCTGCTGCTAAACCCCTATTGGGCAGGCCTCAGCCTGTATGTGTATACAGACATGCTGGCCGTGCTCTTTTTCCTGGGTTCCATCTATGCGCTGGTGGGCGGTTCGTTTTGGGGCTTTGTGGCCTGCGCCGCCGGCGCGGCCCTGTGCAGGCAGTACCTGGTGTTCTGGCCGGTGGGGGTAGCCCTATGGGCACTTATCGGCGGCTATCGCCAGTGGCCCTACGGGTGCTGGGCCCTGGGGGCAGGGCTTAGCCTGCTGCCCCTGGCGCTGCTCATGCTATGGTGGGGCGGCAGCGCACCCGATAGCCAGGTGCGCACCTTCTACCTACAGGAATCGTTGCGGTTTCATGCTTCTTTTTTCTGGCTCTATGTGGCCCTGCTGCCCCTGTGGCTGGCACCCTGGGCCCTGCCGCAGCTGCTGCGGGCGGGTAATGCCGGTGCCTGGATCCTGAGCCTGGCCCTGGCGCAGCTGTACTGGGTGGCACCCATAGGCCCCGGCACCGCGGCCCTTGCAAAAGGCGAGCAGCAGGTGGGCCTGCTAGACCGGCTGCTGCTCCAGCTGCCCCCCACTGGCCGAGACATCATCTATGTAGCCCTGCTGGCCCTGGGCTTCCGCTGGCTGCTCATCCTGCTGGGCCGCATACGCCTGTGGGGCAAGCGACCCGATATGCGCAGCCTGCTGGTTATTGCCCAGCTTGTCTTCCTGGTGGGCATGTCTTTTTCCTACCTCTGCTGGGAAAAATACCTGCTGCCAGTGGCCCTGCTGGGCCTACTCATGCTGCTGCACCGCCGTACGGATACACATGGCGTGGAAATGTAGTGGCCGTATAGGTGCATAAAAAAGCAGGCATGCCCTATATTTAGAGGCCAGATTGCAGGCTGGCAGCGAAAGCTGCTAACTTTGGGGCATTTTGCAAATTCTCGGGCTAGCGGCCTATATCTACCTATATGTATGAAGGTAAGTAGAAACATCCTACTCGTGCTGGTGCTCATGCCCATACTGGCTATTGGCATGGGGGCATGGTTCTTCCTGAAAAGCCACGTGGCGCAGGAGGCACTACAGGCGGAGATAAAACAGGACCGGACCACCCTGGCGGATCTGCAGGCACTGCAGGCAGAGCTGAATAACCACATCGGCTACCTGCAGGTAGAGCTGCTGCAGCTACAGGTGCAGCAGCTGTATAGCAAGGATCAGGATAAGTGGGGCTTCTCTGGCAGCAACGACTTCAAGGCCAGTGCCCTGCCCAGCCCCAGCCGGGTACGCGCACTTTTTGACCCCGACCCCGACAGATTGGGCAACAACGACCGCATGGACGGCCTGAGTGCGGCCATTGGGCGTATGAACCGTGCCTATGCCGAGTTTAAACGGCATGTGCAGGCGGGCGACGACCTGCATGCCAAGGATGCCTATACCCGCAGTGTAGAGCAGCTGGAAAAGGCGCGTCCCTTTATCGACGGATTGATTCGCCTGAAGACAGCCCGCCTGCAGGAACGCCTGGACCAGGCCACAGCGCACACAGCCTCGTATCAGCAGCTGTTTTACGCCCTGGTGGGCGGTATTATCCTGCTTGTCGTGCTCGCATTTATTGTGGTCTCGCGCAGCCTGCACCGCCCACTGAAGCAAATGCTGAGCCGCATGCAGCGCCGGCAAAAGCTGAAGGCCGTAAACAATGAGCTGGGACAGATAGCCAGCTACGTAAACAGGGTACAGGCCGAGCTGGATGCCACTGAGCTGGCAGTAACCCAGGCGGCAGCTGGCCAGATCGAGTTTGCCATCCAGGAAGACCACCTGCAGCAGCGCCAGGTAACAGCCCTGCAGGAGCTGAAGGGCCAGTTTCGCCGCTTCGGTAGCGAGCTGCATGCCAAGGAGACCGAGCTGCGCCAGCAGCAGGAGCGCATACGCAAGCTGGAGGAGGGCATTGCCCAGGCCGAGGCCACCTACGAGGCCCACCTGGCCGCCATCCAGAGCCAGATGGCTGTGCTGGAATACGACCCCAGTGGCAGCGTACACCGGGTGAACGACTACTTTGCCCAGCTAACCGGCGTAGACCCAGCCGAGGTGGTGGGCCGCAATGGCGATGGACCCTACAGCCCCCATGAGGGTAGCCTGGCACAGATGTGGAGCACCGTGAGCAACGGTGCCAGCTGGAAGGGCATTATAAAGCTGAAAAGTAAACAGCACCCCAACGGACTGATGCTGGCAGCCACCGCCACCCGCCTGAAACAGGCCGGGCCAGATAACAAAGACAAGGTGATACTGGCCGGGGTAGACATTACCCGGATTGGCGAAGAGCGAGAAACCTTTGAGGAGAAGCTGAAGCAGGCTAACACAGAGCTGGAGGCGGCCAACCGGCAGCTGCAGCTAAGCCAGACAGAACTGGATGGCCACCGAAACCGCCTGCAAGAGGCCGAGGCGGAGCTGGCACAGCGACAGGCAGCACTAACCCAAGCCGAGCGGAGCCTGCAGCACAAGAATGAAGAGCTAGACACCGCCAGCGCTGCTGTAGACAGCGCCATCCACGAGGCGGAGCACAACCGGGCCCAGCTGGACCAGCTACAGCAAGAGCTGGAGCTGGCACGCCAGGAGCTGGAGCAGGCACGAGAGCAGGTGAGCACTGCCGAGCTGAACCTGCAGCAGTTCAATGCCGAGCATGAGCAGGTACAGGCCAATTTTGAGCAGCAGAAGCGACTGGAGCTACGCCTGGTACAGCAGCAGAGCGCCATGCAGGAGCTGACCCGAAACCACGACCTGAAGCAGGGCAACGTGCGAGAGGCCGTACGCACCGTTACCGAGGCTGCAGCATTTGCCCTGGACGTAGACCGTGTGGGCATGTGGCTCTTTATAGACAACGGCAGCCGCCTGCGCTGCCTGGATCTATTCATCAAAAAAGGCAATGAGCACAGCCAAGCACCTGACCTGCTGGAGAGGGACCTGCAACTGTTTTTTCAAAGCCTGAAGAAAGAGACCATACTGGCTGCCGGAAACCCCCGGGCTGAGGCCGCTACGGCAAATATGGTGCCCATCTATCTGGAGCCGTTTGGCATACAGCGTGTGCTGGCGGTGGCCGTGCGCCTGGGCGGAAACCATGTGGGGCTGGTGATGGCCGAGCATGCCCAGGCCCCGCATCCCTGGACCCTGGATGAGCAGAACTTTTTGCTAGCCGTAGCCGATGTGGTAAGCCTGGCCCTGGAGCAGGGCAACCGCCGCGCCATGGAAGAGGAGCTGCGCATGACCCTGGAAGAAAGCCAGGCCCTGGAAGAAGAGCTACGCCAGAATGCCGAGGAGATAGAGGCCACCAATGAGGAAATGCGCCGCACCCAGGTGGAGCTACGCGGCCAGATTGCTGCCCTGAACAATGCGGCTATCGTATGCGAAACCAACCTGGAGGGACGGGTAACCTATGCCAACACGGCTTTCAGCGAGATATACCGCTACGAACAGAAGGAGGTGCTGGGCAAAAACCTGAACATCCTGCAGAGCGGCATGCACGATAGCGACTTCTGGATGAAACTCTGGCACAACATCAGCCAGGGCATGGTGTACCAGGGCGAGATATGCAATAAGGCGAAGGATGGCAGCTTGATCTGGACGGATGTAACCATCACCCCCGTGCTGGGCATAGACGGAACCCCCTTTAAATACATCAGCGTAGCCTTTGACATTACCAGCCGCAAACTGCAGGAAGAGCAGATACAGCGTGCACTGGACATAGCCGTGCAGCAGGAAGAGCTGCTGCGCATGTCGTCTACCGAAATGGAAACGGCCAACACCGAGATGCGCCGCACCCAGATAGAGCTGGCCGGGCAGATAAATGCCCTCAACAATAGCTCGCTGGTATTCGAGACGGACATGGAGGGCCAAATCATCTACGTAAACGAAGCCCTGCTGCGGGTATCGGGCTACGAGAAGCAGGACCTGATCGGCAATCGATTCAACATCCTGCGGTCGGGCCGCCAGAGCGAGAACCTGTATCAAGACCAGTGGAAGAGCATCCTGAATGGCAAGATATGGCGGGGCGAGCTGGAGAATGTGTGCAAAGACGGCTCCTACCTGTGGTCGGTAGTAACCAGCACCCCTGTGCTGAATGAACATGGCGAGCCCATCAAGACCATACACGTACTCTTTGACATCACAGAGCAGAAGCAGCAAGAGTTCCGGCTGAAGAAGCAGCAAACAGCCCTCAGCAAGCTCAGCGCACACCCCGCAGTGAAGGAAGGTAATGTAGAGAAGGCCTTCGAAGAGATAGCCCAGATAGCGCGCGAAACCATGGATGTTACCCGCGCCGCCATCTGGATATTTAACGAGCAGCACGATATACTGGAGTGCCGCACCGTAAACCAGCAGGGCGAGCATGTGTATACCCCAGGTACACGCCTGGCTGCCGATCTGTACCCCACCTACTTCCACACCCTGGAGCGCGACCGCCTGATAGCTGCCCAGGATGCCCAGGAAGACCCCCGCACCCGCGAGCTGTCGCCCGGCCTGTTCGAGCCTGGGGATGTGAAGAGTGTGATAGACGCCGTAATAACCGTAGGGGTAGATATGGTAGGGGTGCTAAGCCTGGAGAGCAAGGCGCGAAAGCGTGCCTGGACCCTGGATGAGCAGAGTTTTGCCAACAGCCTGGCCGAGCTGGTGGGCCTGGTGCTAGAGCAGAAGGAGCGCATGCTGACCGACCGCCTGAAGGAGGCCTACGCAGAACTGGAACTAAAAAACCACGACATCGCCCTGCAAAAGGCGGAGCTGGAAGAAACCACCAGCTGGCTGAAAGAAAGCATCCGATACGCAAAACGGATCCAGCAAAACATCCTGCCCAGCAAGGCTTTCATGGACGAACACCTGGACAACTACTTCGTAGTATACAGGCCCAAGGACGTGGTGGGAGGAGACTTCTACTGGTTCGGCCAGATAGGCAACCAATGTGTGATGGTGGTGGCCGATGGTACCGGCCACGGTGTACCGGGAGCATTCCTTACCCTTATTGGCTACCTGCTGCTAAACCAGATTGTGCTGGAGAAGCGTGTGGTGCAACCCTCCGAAATTCTACGACTACTCCACCTGGGCGTACGCACCGCCCTGAAGCAGGATGAGGAGGAAGGCAGCAGCCGAGACGGATTCGATGTGGCGGTGTGCACCTTCAGCACCCGCACCTACGAGGTGGAGTATGCCGGGGCCAACCTCCCCTTCTATTACTACCAGGACTGGGAGATCCACGAGATTAAGCCCACCAAGAAATCCATCGGAGGCGAGCAGCTGGAGGAGGAGCGCACCTTCCAGAACCACACGATCCAGCTGCGCCAGGGCGATGCCATCTACATGTATACAGATGGTTTTGTGGATCAACTGGGCGGCCCGGACGAGAAGCGTTTTACCAGCCGCCGCTTTCGCGACCTCATCCTGCGCACCCAGCATGAGAGCCTGGGTACCCAGCGCGCCCTGCTGAACCTGGAGTGGAAAGACTGGAAGGAAGACCGCGAACAGCTGGACGACGTTACCGTTTTTGGTCTGAAGTTCAGCTAGGAGCACAAGGGTACTGGCACAGCCCGTGCCACAAAGCCCGCATCATTCCCCTTACACCCCCCCACCTGCCCGATGCCCAGCCCCCCGCCCGAACCTGGCCCCGCCCAGCTGCCTGCCGAGGCGCGCCAGCGGAACACGGACCGCATCATCCTGGGGGTGGACCCCGGCACGCAGGTAACAGGCTATGCCTTTATCCAGGTGGGCGGGCGGCACCCCCAGCTGCTGAGCCTGGGGGTTATAGAGCTGAAGAAGCTGGCAGACCACCCCATGAAGCTCAAGCGCATCTTCGACCGGCTCCTTGGCATGATCGAGGCCTTCCTGCCAGACGAGATGGCCATAGAGGCACCCTTCCAGGGTAAAAACGTACAGAGCATGCTGAAGCTGGGCCGCGCCCAGGGGGTGGCCATTGCCGCAGCCCTGCAGCGGGATGTGCCAGTGGTGGAGTATGCCCCCACCAAGGTGAAGATGGCGGTAACGGGCCGCGGGGCTGCCAGCAAAGCCCAGGTGGCAGGCATGCTGGCCCACCTGATGCCCGAGCTGAAGCAGCAGGGCCCCCTGCTGCCCGATGCTACCGATGCCCTGGCAGTAGCCCTGTGCCACTATCTGCAGAGCAGTGGCGGCCTGGCCAGCCCAGGCCGATACAGCGGCTGGGAGGCCTTTGTGAAGCAGAACCCGGGCAGAAAGCGCGGGTAGTGAACGATGCGTATTGCCCTACGCCCGCCAAGCCTGTAGCCCCAGCCACAAACTTCTTGCCCCACCACAGTTTGTGCCCGCTGGCTCCGGTGCGCAGCCTGTATCTGCGTATATTGTAGCCCCAATGCGTGTACATGCTTCTTTTTACTTGCTGGTGCTGGCTGCCCTGTATGGCACCGTTTGGGCACAGGCAGCGCCGCCCGCTACCCCGCGCAAGCAGCCCATGCTGCAGCTGGGCGTGGGCTTCTCTGGCGTAACCTATCTGGGCGACCACAACTACAGGAACGAATCCTATTATCGCATACACCCGGCGGCCCACCTTAGTCTGCAGTTCGATAACTACAGGCGTGTGAGCCCGCAGCTTAATTTTTCCTTTTCCCGCATCCGGGCCGAGAACCGAGACCTTGCCCCCCAGGCGGGTGTGCAGCCCAACACCTTCTTCAGTACCCGCTACTTCAGCCTCGATCTGCGTATGCGCATACGGTTCAACCGCCTGGGCCGCCTACGCCCCCACCTGGCCCCCGGCCTGGGCCTGCTGAGCTATACGCCGCAGGACCGAGTGGGCAATAGCCTGGCAAACCAGCTGGATACCCGCAAGGAGGGGGAGGACTATAGCAGCACCACGATCCTGTTTCCACTAAACCTCGGCGTTACGTATCGGCTAAACGAGCTGGTGTCGCTCGGGGCCGATTTCACCCATTTTCTTACCGGTACAGATTACTTCGACAATGTGGGCGAACTGGGCCCACGTTCGGGCAATGATCGCCTGCAGGAACTCAGTTTTACTGTGTACATCACGCCCAGCCAACGCGAACGCGCGGGCAGGCGCTAGGCGAACCTGATACAGCCTGTGTACGGCATTTTTTTGCTAGGTGCTTCCGTACAATTTGTGTAGTTTTGCCAAACTTTATTTTGAATAAGGTCGTATTAGAACAGGTGATACGATCCTTTGTTTTATATTTATGGCATTATGAGTCCTAAGAGAGAGATAAAAATCGGTTTATTTGGCTTTGGCGTAGTGGGCCAGGGCTTGTACGACGTATTGAGCAGCAGCAAGGGCATCCGCGCGGATGTGGTGCGTATCTGCGTGAAAGACCCCGCCAAACCGCGCCGCCTGCCCATGGAGCATTTCACCTTCGACAAAAACGATATCCTGCACGACGACCAAATCAACCTCATTGTAGAACTCATAGACAATGCAGACGATGCCTTTGAGATTGTAAAGGAGGCCATGAGCCGGGGAAAGGATGTGGTTTCGGCCAATAAGAAAATGATAGCCGAGCACTTTGCCGAGCTATATGAGCTGCAACGCAAGCACAACGTAAGCCTGATCTACGAAGCATCGGCCTGCGGCAGCATCCCCATTATCCGCACCCTGGAGGAATACTACGATAACGAACTGCTGAACAGCGTGCAGGGTATCTTCAATGGCACGACCAACTACATCCTGACCAAGCAGATAGCCGAAAATCTGGACTACAATACGGCGCTCAGGCAGGCTCAGGAGCTGGGTTTTGCCGAGAGCAATCCCTTTCTGGACGTGCATGGCTACGATGCCAAGTATAAGCTCTGCATTATTGCGGCCCATGCCTTTGGGCTGCGCGTGCCTGAGCAGGAGATTTTCAACTACGGCATTACAACCGTGTCGCCCTTTGATGTGCGCATAGCACGTGAGAAGAGCTACAAGCTGAAACTGGTAGCCCAGGCACTGAAGATAAAGGACAAGCTGGTGCTCTTTGTGCTGCCCATGATGGTGCCCAAGCATAGCCTGCTGTATAATGTAGAGGAGGAATACAATGCCGTACTGGTAGAGGGCGTGTTTTCGGACAAGCAGTTTTTTCAGGGTAAGGGAGCCGGAAGCTATCCAACCGGATCTGCCGTACTGTCTGACGTAAGCGCCACCACCTACGGCTACAAGTACGAATACAAAAAAGAAAACCAGCACAGCCTGACCTTTACCAACGATGCCGTGCTGGAGATCTACCTGCGCTATGCAGATGAGGCTACGCTAAAGCAGTTCAACTTCATCAGCATCCACGAGCGCCACAGCGAGGAGGACACCGGGTTCTACTACGTGGTGGGCTACATCAAGCTAAGCAGCCTGATGGCTATCCCCCGGCTGGCCGAACTGGATGCCTTTGTGGCCCTCACCCCGCGCTGCGACGTGCAGCTGGCGTGATTACAGAGGGCTTAAGGTAGGCCGTGTGCACCTCCGGTGTTTATCCCCCCCGCGCGCCTTGCTATATTCCCCTCCGAACAAATAGCGCCACCTGGGCATCTCCTTTGCCCTGGCTTTCGGCTATCTTTGGGCTATGGCAGTCAACCTGGTAAGCGCGGAGCAGTTAAGCAAGACCTATGGCGACAAGGTACTCTTTGAGGGGATAAACCTGGGCCTCAGCCAGGGCGACAAGGTGGCCTTGGTGGCCCGAAACGGCACCGGCAAGAGCACCCTGCTCTCTGTGCTGGCTGGCACCGAGGCACCCGATGCCGGCCAGGTAGTGTGGCGCAAGGGTGTGCGGGTGGGCACCCTGCTACAGGAACCAGAGCTGGACCCGGAGGCCACCGTGCTGGACTGCATCCTGTATGCCGACGACCCCGTGCAGCAGGCCATTCGGCACTACGAGCGGCTGATACACCAGGCCGTGCCCGACCAAGCCGCGCTAGACCAGGCCCTGGCCGAGATGGACGCACAGCAGGCCTGGGACTTCGAGGCACGTGTGCATCAGGTACTGGATGTATTCGGCCTAACCCCCCAGCTGGAAACCCCAAGTAGGCGCCTGAGTGGCGGGCAGCGCAAGCGCCTGGCCCTGGCACGCCTGCTGCTGAGCGAGCCAGACGTGCTGCTGCTGGATGAGCCCACCAACCACCTGGACCTGGACATGATAGAGTGGCTGGAGGCCTGGCTGCTGCGCACCCGCGCCACCCTGCTACTCATTACCCACGACCGATGGTTCCTGGATGCCGTGTGTAGCCGAATATGGGAGCTGGAGGGTGGCAGGCTAATCCCCTACGAGGGCAACTATGCCTACTACCTGGAGAAGAAGGCCGAGCGAGAAGCCGCAGAAAACGCCCAGCAAGACAAGATGCGGGCCTACCTGCGCAAAGAACTGGAATGGCTGCAGCGCCAGCCCAAGGCACGTACCACAAAGAGCAAGGCCCGCATAGACCAGTACCACGAAAAGAGCGAGGCCATGCCCAGCCGAAAGGCCGAGCCAGAGCTGCTATTCCAGATCAAGACCACACCCATAGGGGGAAAGGTGCTGGACTTCAAGAGTGTGCGCGTGCGGCTGGGAGACCGCCTGCTGATCCGTAAGTTTACCTACGCCTTCAAGCGGCAAGAGCGCGTGGGCATTGTGGGCAAGAACGGCGTGGGCAAGAGCACCCTGCTGCGCCTCATTATGGGCGAGATAGACCCCGAGGCCGGCAAGGTGGAAGTGGGCGAAAGCATTGTGCCAGGCTACTACCGCCAGGATGGCCTGGTGCACCGGCCGGGGCAGAAGGTGCTGGAGGTGATAACCGACATAGCCGAGAGCCTGCCACTGCAGAATGGCAGCACCCTGCCCGCCGCGCAGTTTCTCAACCGTTTCGGCTTCCCCTACGGGATGCACCGCACCGAGGTGGAACGCCTGAGTGGGGGCGAGCGCCGCCGCCTGCACCTGCTCACAGTGCTCATCCGCAACCCGAATCTGCTCATCCTGGATGAGCCTACCAACGACCTGGACCTGCCCACCCTGAACCTGCTGGAGGAGTTCCTGATGCACTACCAGGGCTGCCTGGTTATTGTGAGCCACGACCGATACTTTCTGGACCGGCTGGTAGATCACCTCTTTGTGCTGGAGGGCGATGGAGAGATCCACGACTTTAATGGAAACTACCAGCAGTGGCAGAGCCAGCGGCTGGCACAGGCAGAACAAAAGAAGATGCCCGAGCCAACCAAGGTGCGCGAACAGCCGGCGATAGCCGACGGTGGCCAGCCGGAAAAACCCAAGGTACGGCTCAGCTACAAGGAGCAGCGGGAGTATGCGCAGCTGGAACAGCAGATAGCCCTGCTGGAAGCCCGCGTAGCCGAGCTGGAGCGCCAGATGAGTAGCGGAGTGCTGGATCACGAAGCGCTGGCAGCCCTCAGTGCCGATTTTGTGGCCCAACAGAAGCTGCTGGATTCAGCTACCGACCGCTGGATGCAGCTGGCCGAGTATGCAGACTAGGTGCCGGGGGCGCGGAGAAGCAGGGGTGTGCCCCCGCTTTTGAACTGATGGCGGGTGCTTCGTCTTGTTCTGGCTACTGCGTCTAGCGTTCGCGCTCTATGGTGTAGTTCACCAGGTCGCGCAGGCTGGTACTGGCCGCCGTATCCGGAAACTCCTTCAGGATAGCCAGGGCATCATCGGCAAAACGGTGCATCATCGTTTCGCTATAGCTCAGGCCGCCTGCGGCTTCCACAAAGTCTACCAGATACTTTACCTGCCTGGGGTTGGTATTGTGGTTCTTCACAATATTAATCAGCTTTCGGCGCTCCATCCAGCTGCTTTTGTTCAGCGTGTGGATGAGTGGCAGCGTCATTTTCTTCTCTTTCAGGTCTATGCCCGTGGGCTTGCCGCTCTTGCTACCCCCGTAGTCAAAGAGGTCGTCCTTGATCTGGAAAGCCATGCCCACCAGCTCGCCAAAGTGTCGCATCTGTTCCACCGTATCCACAGGGGCCCCGGCACTGCTGGCACCGCTCTCGCAGCAGCTGGCAATCAGGCTGGCTGTCTTCTGCCGGATGATCTCGAAATACACAACCTCATCTATATTCAGCCGCCGGGCTTTTTCTATTTGCAGCAGCTCACCCTCACTCATCAGCTTCACGGCCTTGCTGGTAATCTTCAGCAGGGTATAGTCATCGTGCTCCAGGCTCATCAGCAGCCCGCGGCTTAGCAGAAAGTCGCCAATAAGGACGGCAATCTTGTTTTTCCAGAGCGCATTGATGCTGAAGAAGCCCCGGCGCTCATTCGCATCATCCACCACATCGTCATGAATCAGGGTGGCGGTGTGCAGCAGCTCAATGAGGGCGGCCCCCCGGTAGGTGGCAGGCTGTATGCCGCCGCACAGCTTGGCACTCAGCAGCACAAACATGGGTCGCATTTGCTTGCCCTTGCGCCGGATCATGTAGTGCATAATCTTGTCAAGCAGCAGTATACGGCTCTTCACCGCTCCCCGAAAATGTTCTTCAAACTGCTCGAGTTCGTCCAAAATCGGAGCCTGTATGTCTTCCAGCGTAAGGCCCATGCGCCGGCAAAATTACGGGCTTTTTCCCCTAGTTGCCAACCCGTGGGTTCACTTATATCGGCTTGGTACGAACAGAAACAGGCATATTTGCGTTGGTTTCTCCTGTAGCTCGTTTCTCATGCCACATCCCCCCCGTTCCCGCTCCATTTTGCGCCGCCTGCTGGCCTTTCTCCGGCCCTATCGGGGGTTGTTTGTGGTAGGCCTGCTGCTTACCATTGCCATGAGCGTGGTGGGCCCCCTGCGGCCCCTCGTTATGCAGCGGGTGCTGGATGGGCCTATTGCCGCCGGAGACAGCCAGGGGCTGCTACAGGGCGGACTGCTGCTGCTGGCTCTCACGCTCCTGAATAGTGTGTTCAACTATTTTCAGATCAATCTTACGAGCCTGTTGGGCCAAAATATCATAAACGACATGCGCCAGCAGGTATTTAGCCACCTGCTAAGCCTGCGTACCCAGTACTTTGACCGGATGGCCATTGGCGCGCTGCAAACCCGCGCCATCAACGATATACAGACGCTCAATACCGTCTTTAGCACCACGCTGGTTACCATCCTGGGCGAGCTGCTTCAGCTGGCCTTTATCCTGGGCATTATGTTCTGGATGAGCTGGTCGCTCACCCTGGTCATCCTGTGCCTGATGCCGCTCATCATCCTGGGCACCTGGCTTTTCAAGCGGTTTGTAGAACCAGCCTTTCGGCGTGTGCGCCATCATGTGAGCGAGCTGAATGCCTTTACGCAGGAGCATATTACCGGCATGCTGGTTACGCAGCTGTTTCACCGCCAGCAGGAGGAGAGCCGGCGCTTTGATGAGCTGAACCGCCAGCACCGGCGCGCGCACCTGGATACGGTACTGGCCTATAGCATCTTCTTTCCGGTTATCGAGATCCTGACAGCCCTGGGTCTGGCCCTGCTGGTGTGGTATGGCAGCCGCAGCAGCCTGCAGGGCGATACCACCCTGGGCGAGCTTACGGCTTTCATCATGTTTATCAACATGTTTTTCAGGCCTATACGCCAGATAGCCGATCAGTTCAACACCTTGCAGCTCGGCATTGTGAGTGCCGAGCGTGTGTTTAAGGTGCTGGATACCACAGAGTTTATTGAGAACAATCCGCCCACAGCCGATTCCGATCGGATATATGCCGACCCAAGTATCCGCTTTGAGCAGGTTCACTTTTCCTATCTGCCGGATGAGCCAATCCTGAGGGGGATTGACTTTGAGGTGGCTGCGGGTACTACCACGGCCCTTGTGGGGGCCACCGGCTCGGGCAAGAGCACCATCATAAATATACTGATGCGCCTATACGAGCCACAAAAGGGCTGTATCTACGTTGCCGGGCAAGATGTGCGGGCCTACGACCTGTTTGCCCTCCGGCGCAGCATGGGCCTGGTGCTGCAGGACGTGTTCCTTTTCTCGGGTTCGGTATATGAGAATATTACCCTGCACAACACGGCCATTACGCGCGAGCGGGTGCTGCAGGCGGTGGATGAGGTGCAGGCACGCGCCTTTATAGAGCGGCTACCGGGTGGGCTGGACCACCGGGTGGGAGAGCGGGGCGTAAACCTGAGCACCGGGCAGCGGCAGCTGCTCAGCTTTATCCGCGTGCTGGTGCACAACCCCGCTATCCTGCTGCTGGATGAGGCTACCTCTAACATCGATACCGAGCTGGAGGGCATCCTGCAGGCAGCACTGCAGCGCGTAATGCAGCACCGAACCAGCATCGTGGTGGCGCACCGGCTCAGCACCATACAGCATGCAGACCAGATACTGGCTATGCGCAAGGGCGAGGTGATAGAACGGGGCACGCACCAGAGCCTGCTGCAGCAGGGTGGGTATTACAAGAAGCTCTTCGACCTGCAGTATGGGCAGCCTGTGCGAAATTGATCCTTTCCACTATCTTTATACCCATGCAGCCACCTAGCGCGCAGGCACTTGTTATTGTGCCCACCTACAATGAGCGTGAAAACATACACGCCCTGGTAGAACGGGTGCTGGAGCTGAAGGAGCAGTTTGACCTGCTGATCGTGGACGATAGCTCGCCCGACGGAACGGCTGGGGCGGTGCGGCAGCTACAGCGGCAATATCCCGGCAGGCTGCACCTGGAGGAACGTACGGGCAAGCTGGGCCTGGGCACAGCCTACCTGCACGGTTTCCGCTGGGGGCTGGCGCGTGGCTATGCGTATCTGTTCGAGATGGATGCCGACTTTAGCCACGACCCTGCCGACCTACCCCGCCTGTACGAGGCCTGTGCAGTGGGCCGTTTCGACCTGGCCATTGGTAGCCGCTACTGCCGGGGGGTGAATGTGGTAAACTGGCCCATGTCTCGCGTACTGCTTAGCTACGGGGCCAGCTGGTACGTGCGCCTGATAACGGGCATGCCCATCCGCGATGCCACGGCCGGTTTCATCTGCTATCGGCGGGCTGTACTAGAGGCTATCCTGGCTGAGCCAGTCAAGTTTGTGGGCTATGCCTTCCAGATCGAGATGAAGCATAAGGCCTGGCGCATGGGCTTCCGGTTCAAGGAGCTGCCCATCATTTTTACCGACCGGCAGGCCGGGCAGAGCAAGATGTCGCAAAACATCATCCAAGAGGCCATATGGGGTGTGCTCTGGCTTACTGTTACCGGCTGGTTTCGCAAGTCTTACCACTAGTTTTGCCCTGTTTTCCCCCTATGTTGGCCTTTTCTTGCGAGGGGGCTTTACCGCCATTTGCCCGAGCCAGCTGGTGCGGGTTCTTGTGCCAGTCAGCCCCCCCCCAGGCATTACAGGTAATCTAAGGGCCTCATCCTGCGCCTTCGTTCGGCCCCGGGAGCCGCATACCTCAAGGCCGAGCACGCGCGAAATCTGGAGGATTGGGCGATTAGTAGTCAGACTACACTTCCACACATCGGCTATACAGGAGCCTGCTTACTACCAGCCTGCTGGGCCTATGCCCAGCAGAGTCCGGCTGGAACTTGGCTACAGACACCTGCCCCCCTCTTGGGTTTGATCGCCAGTTTGGCTACCGGCCCCGTATTTTCTGAAACAGGTAGATGACACCCGCAATTACCAGCGCAATGGCGGCGGCATGCACCAGCCAGCCAGCCACTCGCAGCATGAAAACCAGCACATACCACCCGGCTATGATCAGCAGGATGAAGATAAAAACGCGAAGAAATATGGTTCCAAAGCTCATATTGCCAATATAAGGAATTTTTTGATCGTATGAAAGGCAGTGGCCCAAATACCCCCCATGGTGTCCGCCCTTAGTTGTTTGCTATTTGTTCCCATTGGCCCCCACAGGTATGGCAGGCTTGTGGGGCCGCCTGCCAGGCATTGGGTACTGCACACTTTTGGGCATAATGGTCCTTCACAGCCTCCTCATCCCTACCCGTGCGCCGCCTGCCTAGCCAGCCAGTACGGTTATCAGGTCGCTCTTGGTAATGATGTCTTGGCTGCCATCTTCCTTCTGTACAATGACAGCGGGCATTTCTCTGGTCATCATCTTGCTGATGACGTCTATGCGGGTGGTGGGCAGCACAAAGGGGAAGGGGTCGCTCATCACCTCGGTAATGGGTAGGCTCTTCATGTGCGGATTGTCCAGCAGGCGGTTCAGCACACTGCTTTCGTTCAGGCTGCCCACTATGTCCTGTGCCTTGTACACCGGCACCTGGCTTATGTTGTGCATCCGCATGAGCTGTATGGCCTCTTCCACTGTTTGGTCTGCCTGTAGCTGTAGCAGCGGGCTTGGGTTTTTTCGGCTCAGGATCTCGCGGGCGGTTACCAGGCTGCCTTCGTCCAGGTAGCCCCGGTCTTTCATCCACTGGTCATTGTATACCTTGGCCAGGTAGCGTGTGCCGTGGTCTGGCAGGATGATGACCACCACATCCTTTGGGCCCAGGTTCCGGGCATACTCCAGGGCACCGTGCACAGCACTGCCGCAGCTCCAGCCCACAAACAGGCCCTCCAAGCGTGCCAGCTTCCGGGTCATGATGGCGGCATCCTTGTCGCTCACTTTCAGGATCTTGTCTATTTTGCCCAAGTCCAGGTTTTGGGGCACAAAGTCTTCCCCTATGCCCTCGGTGGCGTAGGGGTACACCTCGTTGAGGTCTATCTCGCCGGTTTCGTGCAGTTTCTGGAAAAGCGATCCATAGGTATCTATCCCGATGGTTACGATGTTGGGGTTCTTTTCTTTCAGATAGGTGCTTACACCGGTAATGGTGCCGCAGGTACCCATGCCGGCTACAAAGTGTGTTACCCGGCCTTCGGTCTGCGTCCATATTTCGGGCCCGGTGGTTTTGTAGTGGGCTATTCGGTTGGCCAGGTTGTCATACTGGTTGGGGTAGAAGCTGTTGGGTATCTCGGCTGCCAGGCGTTTGGCTACGCTGTAGTAGCTCTGCGGGTCCTCTGGCTCCACGTTGGTGGGGCACACGATTACCTCGGCTCCCAGGCTGCGCAGGATGTCTATCTTCTCCTGGCTCTGCTTGTCGGTAATGGTGCATATCAGGCGGTAGCCACGCACCACAGCCGCCAGGGCCAGGCCAAAGCCGGTATTGCCGCTGGTGCCCTCTATAATGGTGCCGCCTGGTTTCAGCTTGCCGGTTCGTTCGGCCTCTGTAACCATCTCTACGGCTATGCGGTCTTTTACACTATTGCCCGGGTTAAAGTATTCTACCTTGGCCAGCACGGTGCATTTCAGGTTCTGCACTACCTGGTTCAGGCGTACCATGGGGGTGTTGCCCAGCGTATCGAGAATATTTGAATGCCACATATCCAGTATTTTGTGTGCAAACTAGGCATTAATGTGGAATGTCCGTAGCAAAAATGGGAAAACTGTGTGATGACAGAATGGGACACCCCCCCTGGTGTGCACCCTGCCCCTACCGGCCAGATGGCCTGGGCAGGCGCCGCTGCACGTAGGGGTAGCGCAGGTTTAGCGTGTCGGCTTTGGTTATTTTTCCGCCCATGTAGTGGTACTCTATGGCCATAGAGTCGCGTCCGTAGTCTATCAGGTAGCTGTGGGTAGGCAGCAGGGTATCTGCCCCACTCCAGATGAAGTCGGTTTGACGAAACTTCAGGCCATCGCTACTCAGCAGGGTCTTGCTATGCACCTTGCCAGTGGCCACATACAGGTTGGGGTGCAGTGTGGAATTGGCTACCCAGCCCAGGCTGCCATCTTTGGGTTTGTATAGCAGTAGGTGGCCATATTGATTGGTCCCACCTGCGGTATAGGCATAGAGCCAAATATCCTTCTTGTCGTCAAAGGTAAAGTCCTGAATTCGTACAAACTGATCCGGGCCCATCGGAACGGCTAGCCCGTAGGGGATATGCTCGCGCGAGAACACCAGGCGTGTCTCTTGGGGTAGCTTTTGGTACACATTCAGGGTATAGTAGCCGGCGTACCGGTCGGCGGGGTTCTCCAGTGTAAGGCTGAGCAAGTAGGGTACGCCTGTGCCCAGCAGGTCTCCCCACTGCAGGTGGGCGTGCGGGCTGGTGTAGGTATAGGCTGGCTGGCCATAGTTCTGCCGAATGCGCTCGAAGAGGTCTTTGCGGATGGAGTCGAGCAACGGATTGTCGGGCACGGTAGCCTGCTTGTCCGACCCCGGATGCGTTTCGGGGCTTTGGTTGGGAATACTGTCATGCAGGCCAGCACCCTGCTTGTAGGGGGGCTTGTCTGCCTCCGTTTGTGTGCGGGTGCAGCCTATGGCACCTAGTGCAATGCAGCCTAGCAAGAAGCGAACGACCATTAAAGGATAGAGAGATGGGTGAACGGAGAAAAAGCAGGGACCATTTTACTTATAAAAGAGGTGCGACACAACCCGTATTCGTCGAAGGGATCATTTTGAACAAGTTTATGTAGGCAAGTGCCGGAGTCTGGTGCTTGCTACTGGGCCCTATTTGTGCTGCTGGCCTCTTTGATTTAGTAGCACTGGCTGCCCTGCCTGCTGTAGTTGGGTAATCCCTGCCTGAAAATACGGTACACCTGTAAACTGTGGGCGAATGAGCCAGTGCCCCGAGCGGTGGTATAGTCCGATCTTTCCCTGCTGCTGCACGGGCAGGGTGTAGTAGTCTACCACAGGCAGGGCACCCTCAAACTGGGGTGGGATGACCCATTGGCCCTTCGTGTCGATATAACCCCAGAGGCTGTCTTGCCTGGCGGGGGCCAGTCCAGCCAGAAAAGCCTGTCCGCTCTCAAACTGAGGCTGGATAACATAGCGGCCACTGAGGTCAATATAGCCAGTCCTGCCATCCTGGGCCACCGCCGCCCGACCTTCAGAGAAGTCTTGCCCATCCTCAAACTGGGGTGCCAGGGCCCAGCTTCCGTTGGGTGCCAGGTAGCCCAGCCTATCTGCCCGCAGGCATGCGGCCCGCCCTTCTACAAAAGGGAAGGCATTGAACTGCTTCTCGGCAAATGCCTGCTGTCCCTTTCGGTCTATATAGCCCCAGCGGTCTTCCTGTTTCACCAGTGCCAGGCCGTTGTAAAAGGGGCGGGCATCCTGAAACTTGTGTGCGATGGCCAGCCGCCCCTGTGCATCCACATACCCCCAGCGGTCGCCCAGTTGTACTGCGCTCAGGCCCTCGGTATAGCCATACACCTGGGTGTAGCGGACAGATTCGACCGGGGTGCCCTGGGTGTCTATCCGCGCCCAGCCTGCCGGTAGCTGCACATAGGCATAGCCCTCGGCGAAGCCCGTAACCCCCTCGTACTGGGGTGGCAGCCGCAGCCTGCCCCGCTGGTCTATGTAGCCGAAACGTCCCTGCTGCTCCACCACGGCCCAGCCGTTGTAGTAGTCGTATACCCGCGTGTAGGGTAGCCGCAGGCTTGGCTGTGCGCCGGTCAGAATTTCGGGATTAATCAGCCGATAGCCCTGCTCATCCAGTGCGATGGCGGCCCCGCCGGAGAATGGCCCTGCGTAGTGCAGCCCCTCCAGGGGCCAGTGCCGCCCCGTACTGTCAGCATAGCCCCAGCGGCCCAGGGTGTCCAGCACCACGCCGTAGCCGGCTGAGAAGGGCTTTGCATACAGGTATTGTGCTGGCATAATTGGCCCCCCTGGCCGCACATTCAGGTAGCCATAGCGGCCCCCCTGGCTATACACCGCCCATCCCTCCTGGGCCACCCCCAGGTAGTGTATGCTGGCTGGCAGGTCTGCCCGGTAGAGGTGCCCCTGCCTATCGGCCAGTTTCCAGTGGGCGTTTCCGTTTTTCCAGCTTAGGCTGGGGTAGGCCCAGCCGCCTGGGGTTTCCGCCTGGCTGTTTTCGGGCGGATGCGGCTTGCAGCCGGGTAGCAGGCCGGCAAGCAGGGCCAGGCAGATGAGTAGTCTGGGGTAGCTCATATCTTTTGTTCAAGTCTGCGTATTTGGGCTCCCAGGGCATTCAGGCGGGTGTCTATCTGCTGGTATCCCCGGTCTATCTGGTCGATGTTGTAAATCCGGCTGGTGCCCTCGGCACTCATGGCTGCAATGAGCAGGGCCACCCCCGCGCGTATGTCCGGACTGGTCATGCTGATAGCGCGCAGGCACTGCTGGCGTGCCAGGCCGATGACGGTGGCCCGGTGCGGATCGCACAGGATGATCTGGGCACCCATGTCGATCAGTTTATCGACAAAGAAGAGCCGACTCTCGAACATCTTCTGATGAATAAGCACGGTGCCCCGGCACTGCGTGGCCACCACCAGCAGGATGCTGAGTAGGTCGGGTGTGAGGCCGGGCCAGGGGTGGTCGCTCAGGGTAAGGATGCTGCCGTCTATGAACGTGTCGATCTCGCACACCTTCTGGGCGGGGATGTGCAGGTCGTCTCCCTGCTCCTCCAGGATGATGCCCAGGCGGCGGAAGGTATCCGGTATCTGCCCCAGGTGGGGGATGTCGCAGTTCTTGATGGTAAGGCTACTCTGCGTCATGGCAGCCATGCCAATGAAGCTGCCTACCTCGATCATATCGGCCAGCATGCGGTGCTCGGTGCCCCCCAGCTGCCGTACCCCCTGTATATGCAGCAGGTTGCTGCCTATCCCCTCTATCTGTGCGCCCATGCGCAGCAGCATGCGGCATAGCTGCTGTACGTAGGGTTCGCATGCGGCATTGTAGAGGGTGGTGGTGCCGGATGCCAGCACTGCAGCCATCAGGATATTGGCCGTGCCGGTTACGCTGGCCTCGTCCAGCAGCAGGTATGTGCCCTGCAGCCCTGCGTCTGCCGCTACGGAGAACAGGCCTTGCTTACTGTCGTAGGTAAAAGTGGCCCCCAGCTTTTGCATACCCACAAAGTGGGTGTCCAGCCTCCGGCGGCCTATCTTGTCTCCGCCGGGCTTCACCATCCAGGCCCGGCCATAGCGGGCCAGCAGTGGGCCCACCAGCATCACAGAGCCGCGCAGGCGGCCCACCTCCAGCTTGCAGTCGGGGGCTAGCATGCGTTCGGGCTGCACATTGCGCGCACAGAAGCGATAGCTACCCGGGCCAGTACGCGCTACCTCTACGCCCAGCATCTCCAGGATCTGGATGAGTTTCAGCACGTCGCTGATCTCCGGGATGTTATGTACCGTTACCGGCTCTTCTGTCAGCAGTACGGCACACAGGATCTGCAGGGCTTCATTCTTGGCCCCCTGTGGGCTGATCTCGCCCCGAAGGCTTACACCGCCTTCCACTTCGAAATATTGCATAGCAGCTATCGCCTATCGTTTAGTAGCCCAAAGATATTGGGTTTTTGTCCATGGCGGGTGTTTGGGTTGTGCACAGCCGCCCATGCCCGATTTGCGGTTACTACCTGCCAGCAGGGTATAGGGGGGGGGGAGCCAGGCGGCTAGCGCATAGGGCGCTTGCGCTTCTTCCGGGTGCCCAGGCTCATGCTACCTCCGGCACTACTGCCAGTGCTACGGCTTTTCGTACTCTTCTTTCTGGCCTTTTTCAGGTGGCTCATGTTGCTGGAGTTGCTGATGTTCAGGCGGTTGGGTAGTAGTCCGTTGCGCAGCTGTATCTTCTCTGGCTCTAGTACCAGGCTGCCCTTGCTCAGCTCGCGCAGGTGGTCCATTACCACCTTGTCTGTGGGCTGGGTGCCGGCGTGCACCTGCATGCTGTGCTTCATGTAGTTGGCTATCTGTTCTACATAGGCTTGCTTGGCTTCGCTCTCCTCCATGGCCTGCGCCTGCTGCATCATCATTTCGATGTTCTTTCCATACTGCCGGTAGCGTGCGCGGTGGGGGTAATAGCCCACCTTTTTGCCAGGGTCGGTGGCGGCATTGGTGGGTGGTGCTGTGGGTAGGGGGTAGGGGGCATCTACGTCTAGCTGATACTGGCATAGCTGCTGTAGCTGTTCCCACAGCTTTTGTTCATAGTTCTCCATCTCGCGTGCTTCGGGCACAATGATGGACATGGTGCGTACTGTCTGCCGGGCCATGCGGGTGCGTTTTTCCCGGTCGGGTTCAGCCAGGATCAGGTTTGCCATCTGCTGTACGGACCGGCCGTATTCGCGCAGCCTTAGCCACTCGCCGGAGGTATTGTATTCCATTTCGTGTAGTTGGTACTTGTTTTGCACAGGCGCGTTGGCCTATTCCCTGGTTTTTCTTGTCTGACAGGTGTGTGGGGGCGAATGGCGGGGCAAGCACCTTGCGTCCTCGTCCCTCCGTTCCATCAGGCACTGGGGGGTGCTGTCCAGTTACAGTCTCCCTTGGTATCGGGTGTCCCTTTTGTTCGGTCTTTAGTGTACCCGTTTCTGTTGCAAAAATACAGAAAAGCAGCCGTAAAACACCTAGGCCTGCACCTGCTGGCCAAAAATAACAGCCAGCTTGTCCAGTGTATAGTCTATTTCTTGCAGGGTAGTTTGGGGGCCAAAGGAGAAGCGAACCGTGTTTGCCATACGCGCGGGGCTGTGCCCCAGGGCATGCAGTACATGGCTGGGGTGCACACTGCCACTGGTGCAGGCGCTGCCGCCGCTGGCAGATATCTGGTAGATATCCAGGTTCATGAGTAGCATGCTTTCGCTGTCGTCTCCGGGGAAGGCTACGCTTAGCACCGTAGGCAGCGATTGGGTCGGCTCTATCACACCATTGAAGGCTACACCAGGTATGCGTGCCCGCAGGCCCTGGATCATGTGGTTTTTCAGGGCCTGGATGTGCGCCATATGCCGGGTCATGTTTGCCTGGCTCAGCTCCAGCGCCTTAGCCATGCCTATTATTGCGGGCACGTTTTCGGTTCCGGCACGCTGGTTGCGCTCTTGCGAGCCCCCGTCTATCAGGGGGGGCAGGGCCGGGGCATCGGCATTGCGGTATAGGAATCCTACGCCCTTGGGGCCGTTAAACTTATGTGCGCTGGCCGACAGATAGTCTACCGGCAGCTGGCCGGTGTTCAGGGGCAGGTGCCCCACCGTTTGCACCGCGTCTGTGTGGAATAGGGCACCGTGCTGGCGGCACAGCTGGCCTATGGCATGCAGGTCATTTAGCACCCCTATTTCATTGTTTCCATGCATCAGGCTTACGAGGGTCTTCTTGCCCCCTGCCAGCAGCTGCGCCAGTGTAGCCAGGTCTGCTTCCCCAGCGGCATTCGGCTGCAGGTACACCACCTCTGTGCCCAGGTAGTGTGCGCAGTGTTCGGCGGCGTGTAGTACCGCATGGTGCTCTGTGGGTGCGGTAATGATGCGCTGTACACCCAGCCCCCGCACGGCACCCTTTATCGCCATGTTGTTGGCCTCCGTACCGCCGGATGTGAAGACAATTTCGGCCGGACTACAGCCCATGGCCTGGGCAATTGTTTTGCGCGCCTGCTCTATGGCGGTGCGCACCTCGCGGCCGTGGCCGTGCACGCTGCTGGGATTGCCGTGCACGTCAGTCAGGTAGGGCATCATGGCATCCAGCACCTCGGGCAGCAGGGGGGTGGTGGCGGCATTATCCAGGTATACTCTCATGCTTCTAGTTTGGCTTTGTAGCTATTGGCCAGCTCGATAGCGGCCTGTGGGTCTGGGGCCTCGGCATAGATGCGCACAATGGGCTCTGTGTTGCTCTTGCGCAGGTGCACCCAGCGGTCGGCCAGGTCAATCTTTACACCATCGGTTGTATTGATCTTGCCCTCGGTTTCGCGGCTCACCAGGTCTTTCAGAATCTGATCCACGGGTTGGCTGGCACTCAGGTTCGCCTTTTGCTTGGACATATAGTAGCTTGGCAATTGGCTTCTCAGTTCGCTTACCGTCTGTTTCTGCTGGGCCAGGTGGCTCAGGAAGAGGGCAATGCCCACCAGCGCATCTCGCCCGTAGTGCAGGGCTGGGTAGATGATCCCGCCATTGCCCTCGCCCCCTATTACGGCGTTTACACGTTTCATCTGCTCCACTACGTGTACCTCGCCCACAGCTGCGGAGTAGCAAGCCTGGCCATATTTGGCGGCTACGTCTATCAGCGCGCGCGAGCTACTGAGGTTGTTTACCACCGGGCCGGGCGTATGGCGCAGCACATAGTCGGCTATGGCTACCAGGCTATACTCTTCGCCTATCAGGTTTCCGTGCTCGTCAATGATAGCCAGCCGGTCCACATCCGGGTCTACCACCAGGCCCAGGTCGGCCTTAGTGTCTCGCACCCGCTGGCACACATCGCCCAGGTGCTCGGCCAGCGGCTCGGGGTTGTGCGGGAAGTCTCCATTTGGGTGGCAGTATAGTTCCACTATGTCCTTTACCCCCAGTTTCCGTAGCAGTTCCGGCACGGCCAGGCCCCCCACACTGTTTACGGCATCCACCACGATGCGCAGGTTTGCCTGGCCAATGGCCTGTGTATCCACCAGGTCCAGGTCCAGTATGTGCTCTATATGGTGCTCCAGTAGCCGCTCATCGCCCAAGTGCTGTCCCAGCTCGCGCACTGGCCGAAAGCGATAGTCCTGCCGTTCGTAGTTCTCTAGCACAGCCTGTGCATCTCCCGGGCTTAGAAATTCTCCCCGGTAGTTCAGCAGCTTGAGGGCATTCCACTCCACGGGGTTGTGGCTAGCGGTAAGGATGATGCCCCCAGCAGCCTGCCGGTGCACTACGCCCATCTCTACCGATGGGGTGGTGGCCAGGCCTGCATCTAGCACCGTGAAGCCCTGGGCCACCAGGGTGGCCGATACCAGCTGCAGCAGCATGGGCCCACTGGGTCGGGCATCGCGTCCTATCAGGATCACGTCTCCACGCTGCTGGGCCTGCACCCACTGCCCATAGGCAGCGGCAAAGCGCACAATGTCCACCGGGCTTAGGTTATCCCCAGCACCACCGCCCAGGGTGCCCCGTATCCCCGATATGCTTGCAATTAATGCCATAACTACAAATATACGCAGTCGGTGCGTGCTACTACAACTGGTGTAGGCGAGCGGGCGCAAAAAAGGGGGCTTGTGAGCCCCCTTTGCATTTTTTGATCCCCTTTGGGCGCTAGCGTTGTATAGCTACCCGTTGCACATCATATAGGGTATCGCTCGCGCTGCTTAGGGTGGTTTTGAATAGGTAGAGACCACTGGGCAGCTTTCCTGCAGCTACGTCTAGCTCATGTGTGCCGGTAGCCAGCTGGCCGAAGTCTTGGCTGTACACTTCTTGGCCATTCAGGTTAAGAACCTGTAGCCGGGCCGTGGCAGGCTGCTTCAGGTCCAGTGCCAGGTGGGTATAGTCTTGCGCGGGGTTTGGATAGATGCGCAGGCGGAAGCTGCCGTCGTTTCGGCTTAGCTGGCTACCGCGGCTAACCGGGCCGGAAAGGATGCGGCTAACCGCTACGCCGCGGCCCCAGGTAGCAGCATAAATCTGGCGCTTGTAGCGGGCAGTGTCAGACACCAGGAAGGTCTTGCTGGAGTTTGGATAATTCTTCGAGATCAGCTGGTAGCCGCTGTAGGCAAAGCGATGCACCGGCACCTGGTCCATGTACCCATCGTTGGCCTCTCTCCAGTCTACACCCGAGCCACTGGTGATAGAGGAGAAGTTCAGGTCGTTTTCAACTATGGTATACACCCCCCGCTCGGTGCCGAGGGCCAGCCAGCTTTGGTCTCCGGTGCTGAGGGTGGGGTCAGGGTCGAAGAGGGCATCATATACGGGATAGAAGCCCAGTTCTGAAAAGGCGTTGGACTGATTGTAGAAAGTGGGGGTGTTGCTGCTGAGTGCATTGGGGGTAGCATACACATAGCCACACTCGCTGCAAGCAGGTGAGCTAGGGTTGTCTGTCCGATAGGTGCCGAAGGTTACGATCAGGGTATCCTTGTAGCGCGGGTGCAGGCGCAGGCTCGTTATCCATCGGTCAGGCACATGTGCATTGATGCCCGTAGTGGGGTCCAGGATTGTGGTGGTCGAAAAGTTTGGGTGGTTCTTGTTTTCGGCATGTACAATGCGGTACACAAATCCATTTGTGGTGCCGATGAATAGGGTGTGGGTGGCATCTCCTGTAATAGCCAGGGCCGATATCTCATCTGTGCTACTTGAAAACCGGAAGATCGAGTTTAGGCTTGGCCTATCTTGTTCTGAATCTACGGGGTTGAAGGGGAAGCGGCCCAACCACACCCGGTCTCGTGAGCCTAGGAAGGCGTATACGCGATTTACCACGTTTTCCAGCGAGTCCTGCGCAATGCCTGTGCCAATGGTATCCACCTCGTCTATGATCACGGGTGGATTGGGCGGTACCAGGCTCGGGCGGAAGATGAGACTTCCGGCTGTATCTAGGGGGTATACTGCAAAGGCTGGGTTTGGCGTGGGAATCCAATCGGAGTTGGTGAATACGTTGCCGCCATCGAGCGAGCGGAAGAAGGTATTGTTGGCTCCGCTGATCATGTAATCGGGCTTGAAACGGCTGATGGCTACAGAGCCCCGGCGTGGGCTGGCCGGGCTGTGCACACGCCAGCTGGTAACAGCCCCGCTCTCGCTATTCGCGCGGCCTGAGTTGCTGATGATACCGTGCCCACGGGTAGAGGCCAGGACGGTGCCGTCTCCGCCTACGGCCACATCATACACCTGGGATACAGAGAGATTGCCATTCGAGATCTGGAAACGGCGGCCTCCGTCGGTACTTTTTACCAGTTCCTTAGTGGTACCCAGCAGGATAGTAGCGGGATTGTTGGGGTCTTGTACAAAGGCCTGTATGCCCTCTGGCACATAGCGGTTGTCTGCCTGCACCTCGGGTACCGTTCGGGTTTCGTTAGTCCACCCATTTATGGAGTCCCACCAGTACCACAGCTGGCCACCCAGAAAGATCCGGTCGTCATTGGCTGCATCTACCTCAAATATCAGCGCCTGAAGGCCACGACCCGCCACGTTTACATCGGGCCTGCTTTCCACAAAATAGGCCAAGGGGGCAAAGGTGCCAATTGTAGTTCCGGTAGCAGTAGAGCGGGGCGCAATGCGCGTCCAGCTATCGCCGCCATTCGAGCTTTGCCATACACCGACCAGGAAGTTTCCGCCCCCCCCAACCATGCACAGATACATTCGGTTTGTGTTATTCCTGGAAACTGCAATGCTGGTGCGGATGGCTGCAGTTGGGTCATCGCTGTTTCGGGGCAGGTTTTCCAGGCCTATGTATTCGGTAAAAGTATTGCCTTCGTTAGTACTGATAAACAAGTATTGGGTAGCCCCTACCAGTACCTTGCCATCCGCCGTTATCTCGATATCGTAGATGTCAGCCGAGGCCAGCTCGGTGCCCGTGGTGGGCGGGATCGCATAGCTCTCACTCACTCTTGTGGCTGTCTGTCCTCTGTTTTCTGATACATACAGGCCTTTGTCTGTGCCAAAAAATAGCTTCCCATTTCTGGCCTTTACCACGTTGATACTTGTGAAGGCATCAGAAGTGCTGAACGAAGTGGTGGGTATCGTGGCTGCCGCTACCGTGAAGCTTTGTCCCCCGTTGGTAGACACAAAAATACCGCCCCCAAACATGCCAGCATAGCCCGTATAGCCCTTTTTGCCCGTGTTGAGTGAAACATACGGTGTCTGACCTGTAATTCGGTGGTCGGTATCCAGGAAGGTGGCGCCTGTGGCCACATACATCGTACCATCTACTGCATCAAAGGCAATGGAAGTAACCGCCAGGTTCTGATCGGTTTCGCCCGAAAAGCCAGCTACGGGTGTCCAGCTGCGTCCGCCGTTTGTGCTCACCCACAGCCCGCCGCCGGGCGCGCCTGCATATATTTTGCTGCCATCCGGGCTGTAGGCTAGGGCGCGTATACTGCCGCCCAGGTCTGTCGGCCCCAGACTCTCCCAATTGAAGGTGGGCTGTGCATGGCTTACAGCGTGGAGCAACACAAGGACAAGTGCCGCAGAGGCGAGCAGGTGGGTAAAACGTACTTTTTTTAGCATGCGTCAAGTCGAAACAAGGATGAAAACGGGCCCAGTGTAGGCCAAAAGGCACTCAGGGATACCAGTTAGCTAGCAAATTTATAATAATTGTGGGATACCTGTCGTGAATTTTAGTAGAAGTTAGGCACTGGTTTACGGGATTGATAAGCTCCTGCCTAGAACTCCTTGCCAAACGAAACGCTGAACTGTGGATTAAGCAGTTCATTCTCCTCAATTGGCCAGCCCAGCTCGAAGGAGGTGAAGTAGCCGACAATCAGGGTGCGAAAGCCCACGCCAAAAGACTGTATGAAGGGCACCTTCAGGCTACGCACGGTGGCCGAAATAGGCCCGCGTTCTATCACACTGGCATCTATGGGGTTGCGCTGGCTGAAGGGATTGCCCGTACGCCAGGCCGTACCCATGTTGTAGAACAGCACCGCCTGTACGTTGTACAGCGGATTGCTGTGCAGGGTGCTATTGGCCAGGCGGGAGAGTGGGATGCGCAGCTCGGCATTGCCCACCAGGTATTGATAGCCATTCCGTGCGTTGTAGGCGAAGCCCTGCAGGGGGGTGGCAAAGCCGTTGAGCGCAAACTGGTGTAGACTGCCGTCCAGCGGGATGTCGTCCTTGTTTGCGAACTCAAAGGGTAGTAGCCAGTTTTGCACCCCGCCTAGCATAAACTGCTGCTGCTGTGGCCCGGTGCTTACACCCCCGCTTAGCCGCCCGGCCAGATTAAGTATGCCAAACAAGGTATGATACTGTGCGATACTGCCCTGTAGGGTGGTGCCAATGGTACCCTCGCTGGCCGACTGGTAGTGCTGTGCGGTGGCTTGCATGTGGGTGCCAGTCAGGGTCAGGAAATCTACGCGCTGCGTATGGTCATAGATGAGGCTTAGCTGGCCGTGCAGCAGGCTCTCCCGTGCATCCAGGTCTTCAAAGTCGAGCAGGTCCAGGTCTCGGCGTTGTAGCAGGCTGTATCCGCCCCCCAGCCCAAGTGTAAGATCCTCGCGCAGGGGGATCCGTATGCCCGTTTCGCCCCGCGTTTGTAACATGGTCACGGCCCTGGGGTTTTCAAAGTAGCGTGCCTGCCGGTCTAGCCGCACATAGGGCTGTATGCGGTATTTCAAAAACTGGTACTCGCCATAGAGATTGCTACTCCGGAAGTCCACATAGGGCGTAAAGCCCAGCACCGCCCGGTGGTATTGGTGGGCATCCTCCAGCAGGATCCGGATGTCGATGCCGAAACCAGCGTAGGGGTCTACCAGCAGGTTCATGCTTGCCCCCCGCATCAGGGGGCCTATTTTTTCTTTTTGGGGGCTATTTACACGTACTGTATCAGCTTCGAATAGCTCGGGCGGCAGGCGCTCTGCAGCACGGGGCTGCTGTTTGCGTCGGCCTGGAGATGAGGGGCGTGGCTTTCTGGTTTCTGGTTTTGGCTCGTCGGCTTCGTCGAACAGGTAATAGCGTATAGCTGGTTGCACCTTTGCCCGGGCTGTGTCTGGCGGAGCATCGGTGCGTATTTCTATTGAGTCCTCCAGGGCCTTTCGGGCTTCCTCGCGGGCGGCCAGTTGGGCTATCAGTTGCTCGCGCCGCTCTTTCAGGGCTTCCCAGTGCAGGCTCTCGGCATTGCGCATGGGGGTCCGGTTCTGGCCTGGCTGCATGGGGGGTAGCTGCACTACCTGGGGTTTTCCCTTTGCCCACACTAGGCCCCACCACTGCCCCTGGCTTTGCCACAGGTACTGCAGGCCCCCGCGTTCATCACTCAGGTAGCTGTATGTGTAGGTTTCCCAGTCGTAGTAGGCCAGGTTCAGCAGGCCGCTATACGAAGTATGTATAAACACGCCACTGGCAGTAGCCTCCAGGGGGTGCTCGCTATACGTCTGGCTATACTGCACCAGTTCGGCCTGCTCCCACTGCACGTAGTTTGAAATTCGGTACACATTCAGGGGCTGTGCGTGGGCCATTTTCTGCTCACTCGGGCGGCGGTCTACGTCAAAGCCCCGGTTGCTGCTAAAGTACAGCCCCTTGCCACTGGCATCCCACACGGGGTAGCGGTCATCATAGCCATCCTGCGTAATGGGTGTGGGGCTTAGCTGCGTAGTACTACTGATGTATAGGTCTACCTGCCCCCCCCTCAGGGCACTGATGGCTAGGGCCTGGCCATCAGGTCGCACGGCAAGGTCGTATATGGCATCCAGGCGTGCGTCGTAGGCCAGGGCTTTGGTTGTCTGGCTTTTTACGTCGTATACATATAGCCGGTTCTCGCCATTGGCCGGTAGGGAGAAGTAGATGCGGTTGGAGCCAGCATGCCAGTCCATGGGTGCCTGCAGCTGCTGATAAGCGGGGTGGGTGCTGTAGCTGCCAGCCCGAAAGTGGCCCCTGCGGTAGCGGCCTGTTTGTGGTTGATAGAAATGCAGCCGGAATACGCCGTTTTCGGCACTCAGGTAGGCTAGTTCGCCGGTCTCGGGCTGGTGGGCCAGGCCTATCAGCTCGGCGCCGTGTAGGCCGGGTATGGGCTGGCTAGCCACGTATCCGGCTGGTGCCTCGGGCTGATAGCGGGCCATTGCATCCAGCTCCCATTGGTCTGTCAGCCGCTTCATGCTCATGCCCAGTACCGCTTGAACGGCGCCCTCCACGTTGCGTGCCAGGCGCACCATGTACACGAGTTCTGCAATTTTCTTGCGGCCAAACTTGCGCTCTATGTAGTGCCATACCGACTTTTTGATGACCAGGTGCGTAGCACTGCGCTCGGCACTCAGCACATAGGGACGAAAGTTTTTTTTATCCAGGCTGCGCATCCGCATTTCGTCCTCCACTGTCCAGCCCGAGCCCAGGTAGGACGTTAGCCCCGTCAGGTACCACTCGGGGAGGTAGAGGAGAACACGATTTTGAAAGGCAAGCTGCCCGCCGCCGCCGTAGTACATCTCCTCCACCATGGCCCGTGCCACTGTGCCCCGTATCTGCTCATAAAAGGTCTGATGGGTGCCCGGGAAGTAAATGGCTGCGATGTTTACGTAGTTCTTGCTGGGCAGGAAGGCCTGGGGTGCGGCATGGTGCTGTGTATAGGCCCCCCGGCTGGCATACAGCTGTAGCAGCATCCGCTGCCGCAGGCTGTAGCCCAGGAAATAACTGAGCTCATAGTACGCCTGGCGCCCCAGCCTGGCAGCCTGCTGGGCCAGGGCTAGCTGCTGCTCTGTATAAGACACCTCTATGTCGCCACTGCGTACGGTTTGCCATTTCTCTGTCCGCCAGTCTCGCACCGGGCTACGGCCAGCCAGCTGTGCCCCGGGCTGCTGTGCCCTGCCCGCAGCTACCAGGCATAGCCAGCATACCGTCAATAAAAAGAGGCGCATCATCCGTTACTCACTTGTACTTGGCCGTGTCCTTTGCCGTTCGAATATAGGGGTTTTTGCCCCTGCTATAGCTTATGGCCTCTTCTAGCAGGGCTTCCAGGCTGCCCACATCTGCTGCCGTATGCACGGTGCGGCCCTGCTGCAGGCGCAGGCTGGCCATGCCGGGCCCTGCCAGGTACAGGCGTATGGGGCCAGCTGGTGGCTGGCCCGCCCGTGCCCCTATTTCCAGCATGATCTGCTGCCGGGCGGCGTGGCTGTGCTGCCGCGCCCTCAGCCTACCCTGCCCCCGGGCTTGCCGCAGGTAGTCTATAGCACGCGCGTAAAAGGAGGGGGTGCCTACGGTAGCTCGCATGCGTTTTTTTGAGATTTACAACGAAGGTAGAGGAATTTTATTTGGCGGCATCGGAATTGTTCGCTCAGCGTAGGCAGTTGCAGGTTCGCCAGAATCTTCTCATCTTTGGGGCTCGAAACCAAAACCGATTCATTTATTTCGAATAATCATAGAGTTTTTTTCATTTGTTAAAACAAAATAAATCTTCTATTACGAAATTATGATTATTGCCGCTGGTATTAACATGGAAATAGAAAAAACTGGCCACTCTCGTTTGAATGAAAAAGACTGGCGGGCCTTGCCCTTCGGCTCAGTCTTTGCCGACCATATGCTGGAGATGCACTACGAGGATGGCATCTGGCAGGCTCCCCGCATTGTTCCCTTCGGCCCGGTGCCCATGCTGCCCAGTATATCGGCCCTACACTATGGGCAGACCATATTTGAGGGGATGAAGGCCTACAGGGACGTAGCCGGGCGCAGCTTGCTATTCCGCCCGAAGGACCATCTGGCACGCCTTAACAAATCTGCCGAGCGGCTTTGCATGCCTGCTATTCCAGAGGATGTGTTTATAAAGAGCCTGGAGCAGCTGATAAAGCTGGATGAGGCCTGGGTGCCTTCCGACGCTGATAGCGCCCTCTACCTCCGCCCCATCTATTTTGCCACCGATCCGTTCATCGGGGTAAAGGTTAGCACCACCTACTCACTCTACATCCTTACCTGTCCGGTACACAAGTTTTACACCAAGCCTGTGAACGTGTGGGTGGAGCGAAACCACGCACGTGCCGCTGAGGGTGGGGTGGGCTATGTAAAGACTGCCGGTAACTATGCGCGTAGCATGCTGAGTGGCAAGAAGGCCAAGGAGCAGGGCTATGATGTGGTGCTGTGGCTGGATGCCACCCACCGCAGGTTTGTGGAGGAATTCAGCACCATGAATGCCTTCTTTGTGATCGACGACTTTGTGGTAACACCCAGGCTAAGCAGCACAATCCTGGCCGGCATCACCCGCGATACGATTATCCACCTGCTACGCGAGCAAGGAATCCAGGTGTTTGAGCGCGAGGTGAGCATAGATGAGCTGCATGATGCCAGCCAGCGTGGCCTGCTCAAAGAGGCCTTTGGCTCGGGCACGGCGGCTGTTGTGATGCCTGTGGCATCGCTAACCCATGAGGGCCGTTTGATGCAGCTGTCAGACCCCGCCACTTGGCAGATCATGAATACTGTTGCACCCAAGCTGGCTGCCATCCGTGCTGGGCAGGAGCCAGATGCGCACAATTGGATTCATTACATTGATGTCTAGCCTTATCGCGCTGCGGGGCCTGCACCCGTAGCCTGTGCAAGTGCAACAAAAAAAGAAGGGGAAGGCTTATCCGCAGATAGGCTTTCCCCTTTTTGTATGGAGTCTTCTCTTGCTTGCACGGACACCCCAGAAGGTTACTATGGCAGAGCGCCCAAGGTGCACACCCTCCTCGTTTGCACCTATTTTGTGTGCCTAGTTTACGCGCTTATTCAGGTCGTAGCTCTGCGCCAGCAGCCCTGTGTGCTGCCAGGTGTCTCCCACAGGCATGAAAATAACGGGTACAGCGTTTTGCCTCAGTGTATTGAGTGCAACAGATACGGCAGCACCCGTCAGCTCACGCACCTCTCCGTCTGTTAGGTGCAGCTCCAGCCGCTGTGCCAGCGGCCAGTGTACAGCCAGTTTGTATTGGGTATGCATATTGGGCCTGGGTATTAAGTGTTAGAAGAAAATCACATCCTCTACGTCAATATACGTAGAAAAAGGCAGAAGTAGTTTTTAGGCAAAAAGAAAAACGAAATTGTATTTTTGCTCTTATGCTAAGCTACTGGGAGAAAACGAGCCTGACCCGCTATGACTACATACTGGTGGGCGGCGGGCTGGTGGGGCTGAGTACGGCCCTGGAGCTGCGCAAGGAGAAACCAGATGCCCGCATCCTGGTGCTAGATCGAGGCCTCTTTCCTACCGGAGCGAGCACGAAGAACGCGGGCTTTGCCTGCTTTGGCAGCCTGACCGAGATGCTGGACGACCTGACCCGGCTAAGCGAGGCCGAACTGCTACAGCTGGTAGCCCTGCGGTGGCAGGGGCTGGCCAGGCTGCGCCAGCGGCTGGGCGATGCGCGTATAGGCCTGATGCCAACCGGTGGGTACGAGCTGCTGCAGCCAGAATGGGCCCATGCCGTGGGGGAGCTGGATCGACTAAACGCGTTGCTCCGGCCCCTGTTTCCCGAGCCAGTATTTCGACTTGCAAACGATCAGTCTGCCCGATTTGGCTTCGCACGAGATCAATACACACACCTGATCCACAACCCCTATGAGGCCAGTATAGATACGGGCCTGATGATGCATCACCTGATGCAGCTGGCGGCCGTACAGGGCATACGGATGCTCAGCGGTGTAGACGTTACCGGCGTGTATGAGGATGGGTGGGTGGAAACCAAACAGGGTGTAGCCCTGGAGGCCGAACAGGTGTGTGTAACCAATAACGCCTTTGCCCGCGAGCTACTGCCCGAGCTGGAGGTAGTACCTGGCCGCGGTATCGTACTGATCACAAAGCCGATCGAGGACCTGCCTTTCGAGGGCATATTCCACATGGATGCAGGCTACTTCTACTTCCGCAACGTAGGCAAGCGCGTGCTGCTGGGCGGAGGCCGAAACCTGGACCCCGATACAGAGGCTACTACGTCCTTTACGCTCAACCCCCGGATACAGGCTGCATTGCGCGATCGGCTGGACCGCGTCATCCTCCCCGGCAGCCCCTATGAGATAGAGATGGAGTGGGCTGGCATCATGGCTTTTGGCTCGGTAAAGAAGCCCATTGTTAGGCGCATAGGCCCCCGGCTCTCCTGCGCCGTGCGCTGTGGCGGCATGGGCGTGGCCATCGGCAGCATGGTGGGCACCCTGGCCGCCCAGCAGATGCTAAGCCCAGACCCTGTACCCCAGCCCTCGCTGCTGCCCTAGCACCCCGGCATGCCTGCCCAGCACACGGCAGCAGGACGCGGTTAAGCAAAACAAAAAGGGCCGGTACCGGAAAGATACCGACCCTGTGGCCGTGCTCTGGACTGGACTCGAACCAGCATGCCCGTGAAGGCACCACCCCCTCAAGATGGCGTGTCTACCAATTTCACCACCAGAGCATCCCCCACACCGGGGGCCTCAAAATTACACAAAGTCTACATACACGCGCTGGCACTGGGCAGAATATTGTGGGCAGCGTGCTTCCTTGTGCCAGAATCCGCCCACTTTTTTTGCAAATTGCAATCCTTTCGCCTATCTACATGCAAGTATTAGCCAGCACCGATTTTGAGTTTCAGGGCTACAAAACCCGCAAGTACAGCGGCAAGGTGCGCGATGTATATACCATAGACGAGCAGGTGCTGGTCTTTGTAGCTACTGATCGTATCTCGGCCTTCGATGTCATTCTGCCCCAAGCCATCCCCTATAAGGGCCAGGTGCTCAATCAGCTGGCCGCCTATTTTCTGGAGGCTACGCGAGACATCTGCCGAAACCACCTGCTGGCTACGCCAGACCCCAATGTAACCATTGGCCTGAAAACCGAAGCCTACCCCATAGAAATGGTGGTGCGTGGCTACCTGTGTGGCCATGCCTGGCGGGTGTATCGGGATGGTGGGCGCAGCCTGTGCGGGGTGAGCCTGCCCGACGGACTGCAGGAAAACGACCCCCTGCCCCAGCCAATCATTACCCCCAGCACGAAGAGTAGCATTGGCCACGACGAAGACATCAGCCGCGACGAGATTGTACGCTCGGGCCTGGTGCCGGCTATGGAGTATGCCCAGCTGGAGCACTATGCCCTGCAGCTATTCCAGCGCGGCACCGAGATGGCCGCCGAGCGCGGCCTGATCCTGGCCGACACCAAATATGAGTTTGGCTATCGTAATATGGACATCTATCTCATCGACGAGATCCACACCCCCGATAGCAGCCGCTACTTTGTGCGCCAGGGCTATACGCAGGCACGCGCAGCGGGCCGCCGCCCGGAGCAGATGAGCAAGGAGTTTGTGCGCGAGTGGCTGATGGCCCAGGGTTTCCGGGGCCAGGAAGGCACCCAACCCCCCACCATGCCTGCCGATTTTGTACAGCAGGTGAGCGAAAAGTACATAGCCGTGTACGAGCAGGTAACCGGCCAAGCCTTTCGCCGCCGGCCCGAAACACCCAGCCTGGCTACAGACGTGCAAGCCGCCACACAGCAGGCCCTGGCACAGATCCTCAGAGAGGCATAGCATTTCGTTGGGCCGCCGCCGGCCCGGGCCAGCACCCGTGTCCTGCTAGTGGGGTGCCTCTACCGACAGATCTTCCAGCAGGGTGCGGAAGGCGACGAAGCGGTCTTTGTAGCGGGCATTGTGCTCGGCCTGCAGGCGCGGGGCCTGCTCTTTCTGGTAGCAGTTGTAGGCCTCATAGCTTTCGCAGAAGTACTGAATGTTAAAGGTCTGCTGTCCCTCATCCGGCTCCGGAAACACCAGCCGCTGTAGCCGGTGGCCCGTGAAGTAGCCAGTAGCCAGCACATCGGGGATGTGGACGTCTCGCATCCACTGCATCCACTCGTCTGCCAGGCCCGCTTCCACCATCACCGTTACACTGTACACGATCATACTGCAATCATACAAAAAAACAACCTGCCGGGCATCCTTTCGTGGCCCTGCATCTCCACTCCTGCTTTAGGTGATGCACCATCTCCCCGCCTCCACTCCGAGCGCCGCTTCCCACCATTCAGGCACCCATTTGTACCGTCTGGTGCCAGATTGATTGCCACTCCGCGGCTGGCCCCCTATATTTGAGATAAAATATCTGGGCTATACGCTGCAATACTCTCCGCTCTCTTTTGCTTTGCACCTTACTGTTAGTTGTACTGGATGCTAACGCCCAGAACACTTGGTACTTCGGTTACTTCATGGGTGTAGATTTTTCCAACCCAAATAGTCCAGAGGCTAAGACGGGTAGTAAAATGGAAACCCTTGAGGGGTGTAGCGCGGCCTATGATTCACAGGGAAATCTACTGGCTTATTCCGATGGGAGCACCGTATGGGATGCGGTGCACAATCAGGTAGCTACTAATATGGGTGGTGGTGGATCTTCTACCCAGTCAGGTGTTTTTGTGCAAGATCCTGGGGATTGCAACCGATTCTATCTCTTTACTGCTTCCGAGGTAGATGATGCCAATCCTTTAGATCAAATTTTTTATTCTACTTTTCTGTGCCAAAATTCTAAATTTGAATTAGAGAATTCAGCAATTGCTATCAATAATAATGCTACAGAAAAACTAACGGCTATACCACATGCTGATGGCAAGAGTTTTTGGATCCTTGCACACGAAAAGAATAATAACCGTTATTTAGCCTATTTGCTTTCAAGTACTGGTTTAGATATTAATCCTATTGTGAGCAATGTGGGAAATATACAAACTCAGGAGGATGGATATAAAGGACAGCTAAAGGCATCACCCCAGGGTGATCGTATTGCCAGCTTATCCGAGTTTCTTCCCGATCCTATGCAATCTCAGGTAGAAATTTTCAGTTTTAATTCGGCAACAGGTATTCTCAGTAATCCACAGTCGTTTGGGCTTACTTACTTGAATAATGGCGTCACTGAAAACATTTCCGCGTACGCGGCAGCATTTTCACCTTCCGGTCGGTATTTGTATGTCACTAGTCGCTTTGCGGCGTTACGCCCAATTTTTCAAGTCGATCTACAGGCTAGTACAATTTCGGCAGGGATAAAGGAAATTAATCTTCCAAACACCACAAAGACCCTGCCCGGGAACAAGGTGTCAAGACGCAAGCACACCGTTAATAATTTAGTCATTGGTCCACTTGGAAGAATATATTTTTCATCTCAGATTACTACCGATACCTCTTTTAGTTCAGGCGCGGGGATTTCGGCGGTAGATACCTTGGCACTTGGTGCTATTCTCACCCCTGATGAGCCTGCTAATGCCATGTCGTTTGTTTGTAACCCAAAATTGGTGGTGCTTAATGTCAAACCGACTGGAGTGCCTGAAGGAATAGGCCCTATAAAGCATTCAAGTCTTGGCGTGGGTTTGCCCAACTTCTTTTCAGGTCAATTTGTATCACAGACACCCACCCTCGGCCCCGACCGCCCCTGGTGCCGCTGGACAGACCAGAACGCCAACGAGCCTACCTACCCCCCCACTGCCACCAACCCGACCCTGGCAGGTCCCGCAGGCACCGGCCTCAGCTACCGCTGGTGGCAAGACGGCAACGAACTGATCAGCCAGACCAGCCGCAGCCTGACCATTACCGCCCCCGGCACCTACGTGCTGGAAGTACGCAACGGCTGCGACCTGACGAGCCGCGACACCGTAACCCTACCCCAATACGACCCAATCGGCCCCTTCAGCCTGGCCAGCAGCAGCGAGCCCCGCCTCTGCCCCGGCGAAGTGCAAGCCTGGGCCGGCCCGGTGGGCAGCTTTGACTACCGCTGGGAATGGCGCAAGGATCCCGACTATGTGGTGGTGATCGCCAC
>JAJTIE010000002.1 GCA_021300195.1 Bacteroidota bacterium
AAAGAGTGCGAGCCGATCCGGCTTTATTTTCACGGCCTTTGCGTATGCCGCGTTGCCAATGTACCGGTATAGTGGGTCGGCCCGCAGCACGATACCAATGCGCGTACCCACTACTTTGCTTCCCATTCTAGGCCGATTTTTTGCGGCCTCTACCCAGATGCATTCTGTTGGCAGGGCGACATAAAGGCGTTCCTTGCCACTTAACTGGATCAGCCGATTCCGGTTCAGGAGCCGTACGAAAAGCTCGTAGGGAAACCGTTCCTGCATTGAGGGCTTTGGCGGCCTTGGCACAAGCGACGACGCATACACGGTTCCATCGAAATGGCCGAGTAGTTTTACGCCCCTCTTGGGTATGTGCAAATAGTCGTCAATGGGCGGGAAAACGGGTTTTTTTTTCTTTTTCATGGATGTAAAGGATAAGAATTGAAGTAACTTGCTCAGAAGATATAGAAAATCTAAATATGTCGCCAGCCACCCCGGTTTGTCCTATAATTCACATTATGTTAAATATAGGGATTTTGAAAGTCGCCTACCCCTCCATGTGTCGCAGCGTACACACGTTACTTGCGGTGCTACAATCATCGCGCATATTCTCCATCCGGTGTGGGCTGCTCTGCTAGCGAGCTGGATTCTGAGGGGTTCAATTTGAGTGCTGTGGTTATTATGTAAAATAGAAGTTCCGGTACAGCCTGCAATTCCCCTGGATTCGCAGCAGGATCTCTGTCGGATGCCCTAAAACATCCGAAAACGTCTAATTATTTGTACGGTTTTGGACCCAATTGGCAGTTCTTTGGCCTCCTGAAGGGTGCTTACGGCCGTTTACATCGGAAAAATATTATTCGGCACAGATTTAGCTACAAGAGGTGTAATACTGTATTCACACAAAGCTCAGATCGTCATGAAAAAGTTATTTCCCCTATACGTACTTGGCAGCCTGCTCATAGTGGGTGGCCTTGCCCAGGCGCAGGTTACCTTTTACTACACCGAAACCTACTGCACACCGCCGCCACCCCCGCCATGCCGCCCTACAGTGGTATACTACAGCCCGCCCCCGGTGTACTATAGCCCACCACCCTGCTGTGCCCATCCTCAGCAGGTGTACCACCATGTGCATGAACAGCACAGCTACCATGCCCCACATGTGTATGGCAGGCCAAGCGGGTATGGCCATGTGCATAAGCAGGCCCAGCCCTACTCTGCTCCGGCACAGCCCCCTACCCCTGCCCGTCGTACGGTGCACTACACCACCACCCCCCCGGTGGGTAGCCCCGCTGGCACAGCCAGCCAGGCTCCGACTCCGGCACCTGGCAGGAATAATCAGCGCACGGTGGCTGTGGCACGTACGCGCTAGGTTTCCATTCCCTCCTATCCGCTCATCTAGCCCGCTGCCATACAGGCAGGGGGCTTTTTTTGCGCTATGGTGGCGCATATCCGGCCCAGGTTGTTGTAGACCTGGGGTGGTCGGAATTGGGTTCACTTCCAGAAGCGCCCCTCCCCTACCGAGCAATCAGTTCGCGCACGAAAATTGACCGTTCATACATATTCCGCAGGAGTAGGAACTAAACGGAAAGAGCTTTTCTTAGATTTGAATTCATGAAAGCAAACGAGGCAAAAAATTATTTTTTCTTTATAAATCAGTGAGCTTAATTTGGTTTTCACAAAACTGGTAGCATGCCGAGCATCATTTACAGTATCTTTCCCTTGCTTTTTTTGTTGGTTTCGTTGGTTTACGCACAGCCTGCGTGGGTGGATAGCGGAGCACCCATAGGCGATAGCAGCGTGTATGTTTATTCTGCATCGTGGGCCGGTGTAGAATTGAACATGCGCTATGGCACCACAAACCAGGACACCATCCGGGTGTATGGCTTGGGCGGTGCCGGTCTTACGGGTTTTCATGTATACCGCGTTAACGCTGCGCCCAACTATACTGCCGGGTTGCCCGGTGGCAGCATACGAAACGATGTATACTGGGGGGTCTTCCCGGTGGGGAATACGGCCGCTACATACAGTGCTACCATCCATTATGGTACCAATAGCAATTTATCGACCTATAATGAGCCCTGTATCTATGTGTACAATCGCGACGCAAACGACGTAACCAGCTGGGCGCAACTGGGGGGCACGCGCGACATGCCTGCCAACAACATAGGCTTTGACCACAGTGGGCGGGAGGAGTTTATACTGGACAATCTGCCGAAGGTGACCAAGCCCGACCTGGGCGCAGACGACACCGTATGTAATTCCAAGATACTGACCATATCTCCCGTAGTAAGTGGGGTTAATTATAACTGGTATATGGGCAGTGGTACCACGCCAGTTGCCACCGGGCCTAGCTATACCGTTACCACTACGGGTACCTACCGCCTGGAGGCCAGTAACGACTGTAGTGTGGGCCGCGATACCATTTTTGTACGTGTAGAGACCGGGCCGCCTGCTAAGCCCAACCTGGGTGCAGACGACACTGTGTGTGTGTCAAAAGTATTTAGTGTGCCCGCAGCAGCGGGTGTAGCCTACCGGTGGTTCCGTGGCAGTACCGAGGTGGGAAGTGGACCTACTTACACGGCTACCGTGGGTGGTACCTACCGCCTGGAGGCTACCAATGCCTGCGGCACCGTGAGCGATGCCATACTGCTGGGTATAGATACTGCACCACCTGCCCCCTTTAGCGTGGGGCCCGATGCAGCCATCTGTGCAGGTGGCTCTGGCTGGGCCCTGGGCGTAACTGCCGTGTCGGGGGTTAACTACCAGTGGTTCCGCGGCAGTACACCAGTGGGAAGTGGACCTACTTACACGGCTACCGTGGGTGGTACCTACCGCCTGGAGGCTACCAATGCCTGCGGCACCGTGAGCGACGAAATGGTACTACGGGTAGAGAGCGGTTTGCCCCCCACCCCCACGCTAGACTTGGATGGTACTTTGTGCGATGGCCAGCCCCGTACCCTAAGTGTGACCGAGGTGGCGGGCGTGGACTACGTGTGGTATCGAAATAGCACGGAGGTAGGCACGGGGCCCACCTACGCCACTACCTTGGGGGGGTACCTACCGCCTGGAGGCTACCAATGCCTGTGGCACGGTGAGCGCCGTGGTCATCCTGCAAGATGCTGCCAAGCCAGCCGTGCCCAACCTGGGGCCTGATGGCGCTATATGCACAGGCAATAACTGCACCCTCAGTGTAAGTCCGGTATCCGCCGGGGTTAGCTACCGCTGGTACCTGGATGGACAGGAGATAGCCACGGGGCCCCTCTATACCGCCAATCTACCGGGTACCTACCGCCTGGATGCCACCAATGTATGCGGAACAGTGAGTGATGAAGTGAACCTGACGGATGCTGACATACCATTGCCCGAGTTTCGACTGCCCCAAACGCCGGCTGGGTGCACCCTGATCAATACGAGGCTGTGTGCACCACTCGAAGCAGGCATCACCTACAACTGGCAGAATACCGCCGGACAAGTGCTAAGCAGTGCCATCTGCTTTACCCCCACGGTGGCCGGTAGCTACCGGCTGGAGGTACGCAACGCCTGCGGCACAAGTCTGCGCACTGAGTTTGATGTGGAAGAGGGGGCTGCCAACGTAAACCCCGGCCTGTGGGGGAACGCCTTTTCGCCCAACAGCGACGGCCTGCACGACACATACCCCCCGAGCGACCTGAATCCCCTGGCTCCCTACGTTCTGGCTATCTACAACCGATGGGGCCAGCGCGTGTACGAAGGCAGCCGTCCCTGGGACGGGCGCTATGAGGGTACGGATGCCCCCGAGGGTGCCTATGTGGTGGTGATAACCTGGCCCGACTGCACAGGCCGTACCCAGAAGCGGACATCTACCGTAATGGTGATACGATAGGCGCAGGCGATTGCTTTAAGAGTCCCCGGGGAGCGCCCGGCTCCACATAGGCCCATGCGTTTGTGAGGCACGGGCACGACCCTGTTCCGGGGGTGGGGCCCAGGCATCAGGCTATTCCCCGCTACGGGACTCGCAGCAGTTACCGAAAAGGGAAACCGGATGCCCTGTTCCCCAGGGTGCGGCTGGCGGAATGGGAACGGATAGCCAGCATCCAGGGCAGCAATTTTTTCCCCAGCCTTCACCCACCGAGAATACGCTTGGCTTGGCCCCCCTCATGCTCTCCATCCAGTCCCTATATGTATATGTAGGCCGAGCCCTGCTACGACGCTGTGCCTAGCGCCGCCAGGTTTTGGAGAAAGAGGCATTGAGCGGCTTGGACATAAAGGTTGTCCAACCGTTGTGCGTAAGGATGTTCGCATCCAGGATAAGCTGTACCTGTAGGCCGTCCCAGGTATAGTACTGCTCAAACCCTGGCTGAACAGGCTCTCCGTAATAGAGCTTGAGCAGCTCCAGCAGTCGGTCCGTATTCTGTACCCCCTCGGTACGCAGGCGGATACTGTGTAAGCGGTCTTCCCAGAAGAGGTACTCCACCGCCCCGAACTGAACGCCCGCGTAGTACAGGCTGGCCCCGGGCCGTGTATAGCGGGCCTTCCGCTCATAGTCATTGGGTGCACGCACCAGGCCCGGCAGGCTATCCAGGGGGGTGCCCAGGCGTATATCCATAAAGCCATACTCCTCATCCAGGATGGGATAGCGCGATTCGGGCTGCTGGGCCTGTACCGCAGGAAGGACGCACAGCAGCATCAGCCCCGCAAGAGTCGATGCCCGATGGCGCAGTGCGTACATTTTTTTTCGGTGCAGTAGCATGTGTATAAATGGTATAACGCCTGGCTGTCGAATGCATTGCGGTGCGCAAAGCCCTCCGCAGCCATGGCAGTGGTAATGTGGTTGTTCTCCCTGGGGATAGCCTCCAGCAAAGACTGTGCCGCCTCCACTTGCTCGGGCTTCCCCGTCTGCTGATCGTACAAGATGCGAAAAGGAATCAACGCGTTGATTTGCAGGCTGTGCAGGGTGGCAGTACCCAGCACCTTGGGCTTGGGCTGCTCGGCCGTGCTGGCCTCGCCCAAGCGGTAGTGGGTATCCCAATAGCCAGAGGCTACGATGGGTGTGTGCAGGCAGGCCGCATCCTCTATCAGCGGAAACAGATTGGGCAGGCGGTGCAAGAGTGCGGCCAGCTGGGCCAGGCGCAGGCTAGGGAAGTGGCTGGGCCGCATCCGGTGCATCTGCCAGTGTAGGGGCGGGCCGGGTGGCAGGCGGTGCTTCTGGCGCAGAAACTGCCACTCTGTATGCAGCCGGGCCATATAGGCGTCGTCTGGATGATGGGCCAGCATACCGGCCGCCCCCAGCAGCAAGGCCTCGAGTTGAAACAGGTCTGTACGATACCGCTTTACCAGCGAGATGGGCATTGCCATAGACAGCTGCTCAAAGGGCTGCTGGTTTTGTGGGCTGCCCAATGCGCGGCACAGCACCATCCACAGCAGCTGCTCCCAGTCGCCCTGGGCCTGGGCTAGCCAGGGCCTCAGGGCATCGGCCTTCTGCTGCAGGCGCTCCCAGCCCATACGCGCCAGCCAGCCAGCCTGTATCAGGCCAGGCACCCGGGCCACCTGGCCCGAGCACGGAATAAAGCTCTGTGCCAGCATCAGGTGCTCATAGCTTAGCAGCTGCTGCCGTATGCGTGGGCCTAGCTCCAGCTCCGGTATACAGGTGCCATCGGCCCGCTGCACCGGCCTGCCCGTGCTGTGCAGCACTACATGCAGGATGGTACTATTGTAGGCCGTATCCTGGTGGTGGCCGTGCCGATACCAGTGGTCGGTAGTGGTGTGCAGCTCTATTGCCCCATACCAGTCCAGGCCACCCAGTAGTATGTGTGCCTCGCCAAAGTCCGGACCCTGGTTTGTGTTCAGCTTACCCGGTGCCAGTATGGCCAGCTCCTGGCCATCTGTGGTCTGCAGCCCCTGTGCGTCAAAGCTTAGCGTCTGCCACACATAGTGCATTAGCCGCTCCGGGGCGGCGCCCTGCATGGCAGCAATATCTGAGGGGAGCGACATAGTGCGGGGCTTTGTGCAGGTAAGATAAGGCCGGGGGCCGCGCTTGTCAATCTTAGCTCGTGCTTGCACTTACCCTATACACGGTGTAGCAGGCCGCACTGGTGCATGTGGCTGCGTGCACTAGCCCATTCTCTGTGCTTGTGGCTATGGTACTACTTGCCGCCCCGCTCCAGCTTTCCTATCTCATCGCGCAGGCGGGCCGCCAGCTCATAGTCTTCGCGGTTCAGGGCCTCCTCCAGCTTGTTCTTCAGGGCAACAAGGCGCTCATCGGGCTCCGAGCTGCCCGCCGGCTCGCTGCTGCGGGTGCTCTCTGCCAGCAGTTCCTCTACGTCTTCGTCAGACAGTTCTCCCTCCTCAGCTTCCTCATTCACCACAATCCCCGCCTCATCCAGGATGAACTCGTGCGTAAAGATGGGAGCCTTGTAGCGCACGGCTACGGCTACGGCATCGCTGGGCCGTGCATCTATCTCATGCACCTCATTGCCAATGTGCATGATGAGCTTGCTGTAAAACACGCCCTCCTTCAGGTCGGAAATAATGACCTCTTTCAGCTCGATGTGGAAGCTGCGGGCAATGCTGAGGATGAGGTCGTGCGTCATGGGCCGGTTGGTCTTGATGCTCTCTATCTCGAGGGCTATGGCCTGGGCCTCAAAGCCTCCGATAATGATAGGCAGGCGCCGTTTCCCCTCCTGCTCGCCCAGTACCAGGGCAAAGCTGCCTATTTGGCTCTGGCTGCTGCTAAGCCCCAGGATGTCCAAGCGTATTTTCTCCACGCGTAATGAGCTGATTCGAATTTATCCGTTTCTGTCGCAAAAAGTCGTGTTGTGCGCCCAAAAACCCGTCAGGCTTTTGCTGCTTTCACGGCGGCTATTAGCTTGGGCACTACCTCAAAGGCATCTCCCACAATACCAAAATCGGCTGCCTTAAAGAATGGAGCCTCCGCGTCCTTGTTTATCACCACAATGGTCTTGCTGGCGCTAATGCCTGCCAGGTGCTGGATAGCCCCGCTAATGCCTACGGCAATGTACAGGTTGGGGGCTATCTGTATGCCGGTTTGCCCCACGTGCTCGTGGTGGGGGCGCCAGCCTATGTCGGCCACGGGCTTGCTGCTGGCGGTGGCAGCACCCAGTAGCTCGGCCAGCTGCTCGATCATGCCCCAGTTTTCCGGCCCCTTCAGGCCGCGGCCGGCAGACACCACGATCTCCGCCTCGGTCAGGCTGATCTTGTCGCTCGCCTTGTGGATCTGCTTGCTCTGCAGGACAAAGTCCTTTTCATCGGGTGTGTAGGCAAAGGCCTCCAGGCTTGCGTTCCCGCTCACCTCTTTGGGCATATAGCTATTGGCCTTTACGGTTACTACCACCCTACCCTTGGCGGTGCCCAGGGTCTGTATTCCCTTGGTGCTGTATACGGATCGCTTGGCACGGTAGCCGGCTTCGTATTTTTCCAGCAGGGTATGCACACCGCTGAAAAGGGCTGCGTCTAGCCTGATGGCCAGGCGGCTGGCCATAGGGCGTGTGTTGTAAGTTTGACCCAGAACAACAAACTGAGCCTGGACCGCCTGGGCGGCTGCGGCCAGTGCGCGGCTATGGGCTGCCTCGTGAAAGGTATTCAGCTTGGCATCGGTAATGCGCAGCACCTTGCCTACGCCATAGGTGCCCAGCCTACTCAGCTCGGCATCATCGGCCTGGCCTATGTGCACGGCCACCAGGGGCAGGCCGTGGGCCTGGGCCAGATCGTAGCCGTATGTAGCGGCCTCCAGGGTACTCTTGCGGAGCTTTCCGCCGGATAGTTCGGTATAGATAACTACTGCCATGGGTCTTGTGTATTTGGGAGAGGGGGGGGTGTGGGCCCCGCTTGCAAATTTTGGAAGCTTGAGAAATAGAAAAAACTTTAGTTCAGGTCCAGTGCGCCTTTGTCCACCAGGGCCTTTAGCAGGTCGGCCTCCTGGCCGGGCTCAAAGTAGCGAGTGCTTGCCTTGGCGGCAGGCAGCTCATAGGCCAGTACGTGGGTATCGGGCTCGGCCTGGGTGGCGGGCACTACGGCCAGGGGCTTGGTGCGTGCAGCCATAATGCCCCGCATGTTGGGTATACGCCACTCGGCCAGGCCTTTCTGGGCACTCAGCACCAGGGGCAGGCTGCCCTCCAGCTCTTCCATTCCGCCGTCTATCTCCCGCTTCAGGCGGGCACGGTCTCCCTCTACCTCCAGCCAGGTGGCAAAGGATACAAAGGGTAGGTCCAGCAGCTCGGCCACCATGCCGGGCACCTCGCTGCCGTTGTTGTCTATGCTTTCCTTGCCAGCCATAATCAGGCTATAGTTTTTGCCCTGCGCGTAGGCAGCTATCTGGCGGGCTACGTAGGCGGCATCCTGGGCCGGCGCGTCTATGCGCACCCCTTCATCGGCACCAATGGCCAGGGCACGACGGATAGTAGGCTCCACATCCGGCCCGCCCACGCACAGTGCCACCACCTTGGTGGCCTTGCCGGCTTCCTTCAGCTCCAGGGCACGCACCAGCGAAAACTCGTCGTAGGGGTTAATGATAAAGGTTACCCCAGTGCTATCCAGGGCCTTGCCAGTGGCATCGAACTTGATTTTTGTGGTCGTGTCCGGCACGTGGCTTATCAGGATCAGAATTTCCATGCGTTCAGGTTAATAGAACTCTGCTAATTTTACTGCAAATATACCAAAGCACCCTGCATATCCTAATGGCCGTATGTATGGGTCGCTTTGTTTACTATAAGCACGCTTAAAAGCCCCATTCGCTTATGCCCGACCGCATTACCACCCTCCGCCAGTTTCTGCTGGATAGCCCGGAGGATCCTTTTGTACACTATGCCCTGGCGCAGGAATATGCCAAGCTGGGTGATACTGAGCAGGCAGAAAGGTACTACCAGCACCTAGTAGACAGGCACCCTGGCTATGTAGCCACCTACTACCACTACGGCAAGCTGTGCGTGCAGCAGAACAGGCGGCCAGAGGCGGCCCAGCTGTTTGAGCAAGGCATACAAAAAGCCAGAGCAGCCGGAGATGCGCACTCGGCGCGCGAACTACTGGAGGCCCTGAACACCCTGCACGGCGAAGCGGAGGACGAGGATGAAGACTAAACCAAGCCCCCCCCCACCCTGGCGGGCCGCCACCCGAGTTATGCTGCTAGCCCTGCTGCTAGCCCTGCCCCTGGGCCTCTGGGCGCAGGATGCCCAGTTTGGCGGCCACGCCGGGGTGGCCATTGTACGCCTGCGCTTCGAAAATCCGGGGCCACCCCCCCAGGCGGGCTGGGCCATAGGTACCGATGCCAATGTGGCGATCGATAAAAACGGCCTGATCCGCTTTATGCCCCAGGCGGGGTACATCCTGAGCAATACCGAGGGCAGCGTAGACCCTCTAAATCCGCTGTTTAGCAACCGTACGGGCCGCCCCCTGCCGCTAGACACACGCGTGCGGGTGCTCACCCACCTGTTTCAGGGTGCCATGCTACTCAAGTTTAGCAACAATAGCGATGACCGCTTTGGCCTATACCTGGGGCCCGCCCTACACTATGTGCTGGGCCAAACCCTGGTGTTTGAGATACCCGTACAGGGGCAAGACGAGACCGTGCGCGAGACCATATCCGGCTACGATGGCGACCGGACCTTCTGGATGGCCTACCTGGGCATAGAGGCTCGCTTTACCCCACCCAAAAAACTGGGTGTTTATGGCTACCTGCAGTCCTATCATCAGCTTAACCAAGACCCCGTACTGCCTGCAGGTGTTACCTTTGGCGTAAAAGTTTTGTTCTAGTCCATCCCACTCACCGGTGGTTTTGGGCAATATGCCTGTTACTTTTGTCGATACACATACAAGTGCCCCGTGCACACGCCAGCCATGTTTCCGACCCCGAAACCCATCATTAGTCCCTCTGTCCTGTCGGCAGACTTTGGCCACCTGGCCAGGGATATCTCCGTGCTGAACGATAGCCAGGCCGACTGGATCCACTGCGACATCATGGATGGCCGCTTTGTGCCCAACCTGTCTTTTGGCCTGCCCGTACTGCAGGCCATCAAGCGGTCGGCCACCAAGCCGCTGGACGTGCACCTGATGATTGTGGAGCCGGAAAAATACCTGGAGGCCTTCAAAGAAGCGGGGGCAGACCTGCTGACAGTGCAGCTAGAAGCCTGCCCGCACCTGAACCGCACGCTGAACGCCATACGCGAGCTGGGCATGAAGAGCGGCGTGGCCCTGAACCCCGCCACCCCCGTAGAGCTGCTGCAAGACTGCCTGCAGGATGCTGACCTGGTGCTGCTGATGAGTGTGAACCCGGGCTTCGGCGGGCAGCACTTCATCCCCCGCACCTGGGACCGACTGCGCCGGCTGCGCCAGCTGGTAGATGCGTATAGCCCCAGTACCCTGATAGAAATAGACGGCGGGGTAAATGCCGACAACGCAGGGCAGCTGCTAGCAGCCGGAGCCGATGCCCTGGTGGCTGGCAACTTCGTGTTCAAGGCTGCTAGCCCCGAGGCGGCTATTGCCCAGCTAAAGGCCGCTACTCCCCCGCTGCTCTCCTAGTGCGTGCCTGTAAAACATACCTGTATCTGCTGTGCCTGTACAGCCTGCCCTGGCTGGCCCAGGCACAGCAATATGGCACCCTGCGGGTATATACCCAAGACACGGCCGGGAACCCTGTGCCGCGCGTAGCCGTAAAGGTGCGGGGCAGCCTGAGCCGCTACGAAACCAATGAGCAGGGCTACGCAGAGCTGAAGCGCATGCCTGTAGGCACCCTGCGCGTGCGCCTGAGCCACCCCGCATACCGGCAGCAGGAGGTGGATGTAAAGGTGTGGGAAGACAGCACCACCGTGCTGCGCGTGCTGCTGGAGCAGCTGGCCCTAGAGGCCATAAAGGTATCACCCAGTAGGGATCTGCCCAGCATCGATCAGGCCTTTGAGAAACAAGTGGGTATAAACCAGGACAATGAGCGGAATGTAACCACCGCAAAGGGCGGAGATGAGGGGATGATAGCCCAGAGTGCAGGCGGTATAACCGCCAGCGAGTTCAGCAGCCAGTACCGGGTGCGGGGGGGAAACTATGACGAAAACCTGATCTACATCAACGGCATACAGCTGTACCGGCCACAGATTGTGCGCTCGGGCCAGGTGGAGGGACTGGGGGTAGTAAACACCAAGCTGGTAGACCACGTGAGCTTCAGCACCGGGGGCTTTCAGGCCCAGTATGCCGACCGGCTGAGCAGTGTAATGAACATACGCTACGTAGAGCCAGACAGCTTCCGGGCTACGGCCGAGCTGGGCCTTATTACCGCCAGCCTGAGCGCGCAGGGGCGCAACCAGGTACGCAAAAAGGATGGCAGCAAGCAGCCAGGTGGATTTACCTATCTATTTGGTGCACGTGGCTTTACGCTTCGTTACTTACTGGGTAGCTTGAATACAACAGGCACCTACCGGCCAGTGTTTGCCGACGGGCAGGCACTCTTCAGCTACGTGCCGGCCAAGCACCGCAGTTACCGATACCGGGTACGCACCCGGCACGATGACAGCACAGACTCGGTACTGGTACCGGCCAATAACCTGAAGATCAGCCTGCTCACAATCGTACAGCGCAATAATTACGAGTTCTTCCCCGAGAACCGCGAAACCACCTTTGGCACCCTGCAAACGCCCATACGCCTGTTTGTGGCCTTTGTGGGCAAGGAGCAGAGTACCTACCTTACCGGCCAGAGCGCCCTCATCCTGGAGCACAAGCCGAGCGCGCGCCTAAGCCTCCGCTATGCCCTTACCGGTATTCGCAGCGAAGAAGCTGAGATTATAGACGTAGAGGGGGCCTACCGGCTGGGGGATGTGAGTAGCAACCTGGGGGGAGATGACTTTGATGAAGTAGTGTTCAACCGCGGCATAGGCAGCGAACTGCGCTATGCCCGAAACTACCTGACCGTAAGCATCCTGCGAGCTGAGCACGATGGAAGCCTGGTGCTGGACCGAGACCTGTACAAAAAGACAGCAAACAGCTATACCCGCCACCGCCTGCTGTGGGGCGCCCGCTACGAGGTGGAGACCATAGATGACCAGCTAACCGAATGGGCCGCCCTAGACAGTGCCGACTTTCTGGACATTACCGAGCGGGTGCAGAGCGAGAACCGCCTGTACAGCTACCGCAGCATGGGCTACCTGCAGCACAACTGGCGGCTAGGCCGCGCCACCATGCTGGTGAGCGGTGTGCGCAGCCACTACTGGAGCCTGAACGACCAGGCCCTGGTATCGCCGCGCTTCCAGCTGGTGTACGATGCCAGCCAGCTACGCCCGGACACAGATGCCAGCCTGAACATAGCCCAGCAGGACAGCCTGCTAAGGCACTACCTGAAACGCCGCCGCTACCAGCTACGTGCGGCACTGGGCAGCTATTACCAGCCCGCCTTTTACCGCGAGCTGCGAAACTTTGACGGTAGCCTGAACCGCATTCGCCCGGCCCAGAGTAGCTATCAGCTCATCCTGGGTGGCGACTACATCTTTCAGGCCTGGGGCCGGGATTTCAAGCTATTCCTGGAGGGCTACTACAAGTACATGCCCCTCCTCTACCCATTCGAGTTCGACAACGTACGGATCCGCTACTACCCCAATCATCAGGCCCAGGGCTATGCCTACGGGGCTGACCTGCGGCTGAACGGAGAGTTTATCAAAGACATAGAAAGCTGGGTAAACATCGGATACCTGCAAACACGCGAACGGGTGGAGGGAATAAACCAGGGCTTTGTGCGTAGGCCTACGGATCAGCGGCTACTGGTCAGCTTCTTCTTTCAGGATGAGTTTCCGCTACTGCCCAGCCTGAAGATGCACCTGAACCTGATATACGGCAGCGGCCTCCCCTTTGGCCCACCCGAAGGCCTTCGTAACCGCACGGTATTTCAGGCACCGTTCTACAACCGGGTAGATCTGGGCTTCAGCAACGAGTTTAAATTTCATGGTCATAAAACCCTGAGCCTGAAAAGCCTGTGGCTTGGCCTGGATGTGTACAATCTTTTTGGAAGGCCCAATACAGTGAGCTACCTCTGGCTGGAAGATACCTTCAACACCCGCTTTGCCATCCCCAACTTCCAGAGCCAGCGCCTGCTGAATCTGCGCGCCATCGCGTACTTCTAGCACTTGTCTTATTCTCCTGGTTGACACCTAATCCCCGGCTTATGCATAGTGCCGCTTCATGCGCAGGAATGGCGCCTCCAGGTACTGATACGACAGGGAGGCGAGCAGAATGGTCAGGCCGAAGATGAGCCCAAATACACAGGCATAGTCTATCCAACTGGTGTAGCCCAGCACACGCCAGTAACGCGTTACCACAAAAATGACAGCTGGGTGCAGGATGTAGATCCCAAAAGAGATGCGCCCCAAAAACCGCAGGGGCCGCCACTCGAGTGAAATAATACCGCGGCCCGTAGCCTGGCCCCAGATGAGTAAAACCGTAAAGCAGGCGAGTAACTCATGCACCCAGATAAAGGAATGTAGCGGGGTGGTATAGGCAGCCATAACCCCCAATAATAGCCAGGTGCCTAGCTGAATACTTCGATGTAAAAAGAACCGATGCCAACCCCTATGGTAGGCCCCGGCACCCAGGGCGCCGATCAGTAGGTATGCGTAGTGTATCTTATAGGAGGTGTGCGGACCGTGCTTGCCGCCAAAACTAACAACCAGCCACCCATTCAGACCGATAAAAAGCAGACATAGACCCGAAATAATGTGCCAGCGCCACCTGCGTAGCCGGAAGAGCCAGGGATAAAACAGATAAAACTGCTCCTCCACCCCCAGGCTCCAGTAGTGAAAGATAAGCATGGGGGAAAGACTGAGGAGGGGGCTAAGGTTGGCAAACAGCAGGGCCGAAAGGCCGACGGCAGGCCAGTCTATTTGCTCACCAAAGTGCCACAGCAGCAGCCCACTACCCACCATATAGGTGTAGTATAAGGGCCAGATGCGCAGGATGCGCCGCATGTAGAAAGTACGTACTTGCACAAGCCTCAGCCGCTCCTCCATCAAAAACAAGTACGTAATGAGAAAGCCGCTTAGACTAAAAAAAAACGGTAACAGACAAGCTGGCAAAATCTTTGAGCAGCGGAACCCGAACGACTAGATCGGAACCTAACGGGGTACCGGGTATACCCAGCTCCACAAGGCCTGCAACAATGTGCCCCAGCACTACCGCAAGCGCTGCCAGTGCACGCAGGCCATCCAGGCCGGGCAGCCGACTAGTAGGCTGCATGGTGGCAATGGGCGGGTAGGGAAACAGGGAAACGACATAAAGTATTGCGTGTAGATACTTTAATGGGAGTCAGTATATCAGTATCTTGCATGGTTTCGTTCTAAAGACTGTATATGACCAAACTGGGCCGAATGTTGGAGATACGTGGTACGTACACTACGCTTGCTATTGCGCTGTGTGTAGGGCTGATGTGTGTGCGACTAGTGGATGCCCAAACATCGGTCCCCAAGTATAGCAACGAATTCCTGAAAATAGGTGTAAGCGCACGGGCTGCCGGCATGGGCAATGCCCTGACTGCCTGGACAGACGATGCCAGCAGTGGCTACTGGAACCCCGCCCTGATGGTATACCAGAAGACAAAGCATGAGCTAGACCTGATGCACAGCGAATACTTTGCTGGGGTGGCCAAGTATGACTACGCCGCCTTCAACACCCGAATAGAGGGAGACCGCAGGCTGGGATTCACGTTCATACGCTTTGGGGTAGACGATATACCGAACACACTGAACTTTCGGGATGGGAATAATTTTAACTACGACCTGATTAGCAGCTTCAGCGTGGCAGATATGGCGCTGATCATGAGCTATGCACAGCGCATCCAGCAGGTGAAGGGACTGAGTCTGGGTGGCAGCTTCAAGGTGGTAAACCGCATAGCGGGCGAGTTTGCCACAGCCTGGGGCTTTGGCCTGGATGTGGCCGCTGCCTACCAGCGAGACCGCTTGTATCTGGGTCTTATCGCATCGGACGTAACAAGCACCTTCAATGCCTGGACCTTCAACACCGAGACTTTTGAAGAGGGCTTCCTGGAAGCCAACCAGGAGATCCCGCAAAACTCTGTGGAGATTACCCTGCCATCAGCCAGGCTGGGGGTGGGCTACCGCCTGCTGCCTGAGGGGAAAAAGATAGGCCTGTATGCCAGCGCCCAGGCCAACCTGGCCTTTGACGGCCCGCGCAATGTGGTAACCAACCTGGGCAGGGTAAGCCTGGACCCCGCCATGGGCCTGGAGGCAAACTATAAGGGAATTGTATTTGCACGCGCCGGCGTTATGAATTTTCAGTACCTTATAGATGAAAAAAATGAAAAGTACCTGTCTGCCTTTCCTACAGCCGGTGTAGGCATCAGCTACTGGAATATCAGCCTGGACTATGCCCTCTCAAACCTGAGCGGCTTCGACCTGGGGCTGTACTCTCACCTTATCTCCCTTCGCATCGGTTTCGACGCGCTAAAACTATGAGCCTGAAATCATGAGATTGACACGTATACTGCTTACCCTGCTTGTTCTTTCTTGTTCCTTTACCCCCCGTGCCTGGGCTCAGGCCTACAACCAGCATACCTGGATTGTGCCTGGGCAGCCCTACCTGAAGATAGGGCCTATCTCCCAGGACGGTATTCATCGCATTACGGGCCAGAAGCTGCGAGCGGTGAGCCGTTTTGTGAGCGAAAATCCGGATGTAAACCTGCTACACCTGTACTTTCGGGGCCAGGAAGTGCGGATGTATGTGGCAGACCTGAACAGCAACAGCCGCCTGGATGACGAAGACTACATCGAGTTTATGGGCTATGAAAACCGGGGCCAGGACGATAATGATGTGTACCGGAATGCAACCACCGGCCTGGCCGATCCAACTGGCCGGGCCCATGACTACAAGAGCCTCTTCAGCCCCACCACCTATGTGTACCTGACGTGGAACAGCATCCTGCGGTCGTCCGCCTTTAGCTTCGCTGCCGAAGGCACCCCCGGCAACTGGTCCAGCCTGCCCCAGCAGACCTTCTTCCGGCATGTGAGCCAGCAAAACTTCGCACAAACCGTAAACTTTGGAGCTGGTTCGCTTTCAAACATTGTAGCCGAAGGTTATTTTAACTCGGACTACATACCCGGAGAGGGCCTTGCCTCCAGCGTATTTACCAAGACTACCCCCTTTGCTGCAGTGCTGAGCACCCCTGGCCGTTTTACCGGGTCTGCTAACCCGGTGGAGGTAGAAGCACGCATAACCAACATTTCTACCGAAACCCGCGACCTGGTAGACGGTACGGGCCGAGACTGGCGCAATACCTACACCCTAACACTAGGTAGCAGCTCAGCCCAGTTTATTGCCACAGGCCAGCAGTCCAATGCACGAAGGTTCAATGCCAATATTTCCGACCTGGGGAGTGGTACCACAAACTTTACCATCTCCATTGCCTCGGGCAATAACAGCACCTCCTCCTACTGCCACTACGCACGGCTGGTGTACGATCGGCTCACTCAGTTCAATGGCGAAATCCAGCACCCCATCAACTGGACAAACACAACCAACCAAGACTATCACTTCAGGCTACAGGGAATGAATCTATCTGGCGAAGGCCTGGTGTACGACCTAACGAATGGCCGGCGGATAAGTGGCGTGCTGAACGGGTGGGAACTGATAGCCGTAGTACGCAAGTCTGTCAGCCCAAACTACGAGATGTGGGCCACCAGTACAGCCGGCATACAAAACATTAGCACGAACCTGACCGTGAGCGAGGCCCTGAGCGACCCGCTGTCCGAGCCTGATCTGGCTGGTGCCTATGTCATCATCACCACACGCAGCTATGCCGCCTCTGCGGAGGCTTATGCCCAATATCGCAGGCAGCGCTTTAGCACGGTGGTGGCTTATGTGGACGACATTTACGACAGTTTTTCCTATGGGTCGCCTACACCCGTAGCCTACAAGCGCCTGATGTATTATGCCCTGAATAACTGGCAAACAAAGCCCCGGTTCCTGCTCCTGTGGGGCCCGGCTACAGAGTTTAACACAGGGGACCAGGGTGTATACACCTGGGGGCGGCCAGCTACCGATTATGAGTTTGTATCCAATTTCACCCCTGCCACAGCCGTAGACTGGATACCCAAGGTGGCTGTAGGCCGTGTGGACCTAGGCAAAGCCCCCACGAATGACATTGCCGCCTGCGCCGGGGCCGGTGCTAGCTCTCCTGCATGCCGCCAGGCCCTGATAGAGCTGGGAAACCAGGCAGGAGTAAACTACCTGGACAAGGTGAAGGAATATGAGGCGCAGCCGTACGAGCCCTGGATGAAGGCCGGACTCTTTTTTGGCGGGGGAGCAAACGCAAATGAACAACAGGCAATAGAAAATACACTGCGAAGCATGAAGGACTCCATGGAGGCCTGCCCCTATGCCGGAGACGGCTTTCAGTACCAGAAGCGTACCACCCAAACCACAGCAAACGAAGAAGTGCCCGAGGTAACCGAAGTGATAAACGGCGGACTACACTCCATTGCTTTTTTTGGGCATAGCACTTCTCAGCGCTGGGACCTAGATGTGCTACCCCCATCTGCGTACAAAAACAACGGGCGGTATCCCTTTGTATACGCCGCAGGCTGCTATACGGGCCGGTTTGTGGAAGATAACACTGCAGCCGAGCAGTGGATACAGACCCCTGGCCTGGGGGGCATAGGGTGGTTGTCCAACTCGGATGCCGGCCTCTTATCCGAGCTTCGATCCTATATGCTGCCCTTGTACAAAAAAATCTATATCGACTCGCTGACCAAGCCTGTAGGAAATGCCATAATAGGAACGATGAAAGCCTTTGCGAGCAAGCCCGGCTTTGCCGCGCATGCCAAAAATCACCTTAGACAGATCAACTACCAGGGCGACCCTGCCGTGATATTGCACTACCCGGGTGGGCCAGACCTGGTGCTGGAAGATACAGACGTGAGCTTTGATCCCCCTAATTTTGGTGCCGAGACAGATTCGGTTGTCGTGCAAATTGTGGCCAAGAACCTGGGCACCTGCTTTAGTGGAAACTATCAAGTGCGCATTGAGCAGTACAATGCACAAAACGAACGCTATACACACCCACTGGTGTCGGATGTGCCCTATCTTTTTAGCGATACGCTACGCATCAAGATCCGAAATCAAGGCATTGCGCAGCCTGGTTATACGCGCTACGAAATCTGCCTGGACCCACTCAATAGCATTACAGAGACCAACGAAACGAACAACTGCGTAACTCTGGAACGCTACACCCCCACCCTGGTACCTGCACTGGTATACCCCTGGCCGTATGCCGTTATAAACAAACAGGGTATTACACTAAAGGCTGCCACCTTCGGCGTTACGCAGGAGCAAAACATTCAGTACATTTTCGAGATCGATACCGTATACGAGTTCAGTTCGCCCATGCGCCGCACTGGCTCGGCCATTGGCAACTCGCTGGGCGGCGAGTGGACGCTTCCGGCCCCCTACAGTACATTTACGGACAGTACCGTATACTACTGGCGCGTACGCCTGGCCAATACCCCGGAAGTTGTATGGGCAGTAGGCTCATTCCAGTACATAAACGGCTCGCAGGAGGGCTGGGCACAGGCCCGCCCCCCCCAGTTCTACGAAGACGGAACCAGCCAGATGAGCATGAACAAAGGCCTGCGACAGTGGCAATTTGAGAGCTTCAGCCGGAATGTTACGCTACGCACCAGCAATCCATCGGAAATACAGGTAAACAAAGGAGAGTGTTTTAACACAAGTGAATTAGACGCTAACTCAGTACTAAATGCCAATACCCTATACATCATGGGTATAGACGGGCAGACGCTGGACTGCTACGGCTTCAATCGATTGACGGGCACAAATGACTTTCTCTTTACAGCTAGCCACCCCAACAACGACAACCTGGAGCTGATAAACACAGTGGTGAATAGCATGCCCGACGGAGACTACCTGGCTATACTAGGCAAGCGAATAAATCGGGCAGACCTTACCCCCCAGTTCTACGCTGCCCTGCAGCAGCTGGGCCTGAGCACCCGGCTGCAAACCGTAACCAATGAGGCTGGCAGCAATATCTTCTCCTTTGGCCTACTGGGCCGGAAGGGCAGCCCCGCCGCCAGCATGCCAGAGATCTATGAGCTGCAAACCGGTGTAGCTGCATCTCTTTCCTACGACCTACGTAGCCGGCTTCCTAGTGGCACCGTATCCAGCACCCTGATTGGGCCTGCTGCCAGCTGGTACGACCTGAAGTGGGACTGGCTAAAAAACAACCTGGGCAATACCGAAGACATACGTGTGAGCCTGAGTGGGCAAACCCCCACCGGGGCCCAGCAGCTGCTGATGAACGACCTGCAAAAGGGCAACTACAGCCTGAGCAGCATAAATGCGGCCCAGTACCCCTACCTGCGCCTACAGGCACAGGTGCAGGACACGGCACAGCTAACCGCCCCACAGCTGACGGACTGGTATGTGCTGTATGAGGAACTGCCCGACGCGGCCATAGATCCCTATACCAACTACAGCTTTCAGTCCGACTCGCTGCCCGAAGGCGCAGAGGTATCGCTTAGCCTGAATGTGCGAAACCTGAGCGGGCTGAACATGGACTCGCTGCTAATACGCTGGCAGATACGCGAGAGCAATGGAACCCTGACCACCCTGGCAGACCAACGGGGTGCGCCCCTGGCTGCCAATCAGGCGGCCTACCCCATCTCGTATAAGTTTAGCACGGCGGGATACCCGGGCCGGGTAACCCTTATTGTTACCATCAATCCCGGCTTTGACCAACCAGAGAAGTTTTCGTTCAACAACGTATATAACCTGAATTTCTTTGTGCAGCCCGACCGAACAAACCCCATTCTGGACGTTACCTTCGATGGAAAGCGCATTCTGGATGGCGATATTGTATCCCCTGTACCGGAGATTGTGGTTCAGCTGAATGACGAAAACACCCACTTTGCCATCACCGACCCCAACAGTTTTGAACTGTATTTTAAGGAAGATGATCTGGACGAAGGAAACAGGGGCCCCCTCATTTCCCCAAACAGCGCCCAAGTATCTTTCCTCCCTGCCAGCCTGCCCGAAAACAAGGCACGTCTTACCTTCAAGCCCGATCGCCTGGAGGACGGAGACTATGTGCTAACGGTAAATGGCAGTGATGTAAACGGAAACCGGGCGGGCAGTGTACGCTATCGGGTAAAGTTCAAGGTAATAAATGAAAGTACCGTAACGGATGTACTGAACTACCCAAACCCTTTTAGCACTTGTACACGCTTTGTATATCAGCTAACTGGGGCCGAGTACCCAGAGGTATTCCAGATCCAGATCTACACCGTAACAGGAAAACTGGTGCGCAGCATAGACCTGGTAGAGCTGGGCGAAGTGTTTGTAGGCCAGCACATGACAGAGTACTGCTGGGATGGCACAGATGAGTTTGGCGACCGCCTGGCCAATGGGGTGTACCTATACCGGGTGAACCTGAAACTGCCGGGCGGCCTAAGCCTGCGCAAGGAGGACGAGAAAACTGCCAAGTACTTCAAGAAGGGCTGGGGTAAACTTTACATCATGAGATAAGGGTCGGCTGTCGTATATTTACGACTGTGAACATCCTGATGCTTACACCCAGGCTGCCCTATCCACCCAATGATGGGGGGGCAATGGCCATGTATCATATGGCCAAGACGCTGCATGAGCGTGGGCATCAGCTTACACTAGCCGCACTGAACACCAGCAAGCACTGGCAAGACCCCGGAGCCATGCGCACCCTTGCCGAGGTACACACCACAGATGTAGATACACGCGTACGCCCCCTGGCAGCCCTGCGCAGCCTGCTGTTTGGCAAGATTGCCTATAACATCGAGCGCTTTGACCACCCGCAGCACCACCTGCTGCTGGCCAGCCTGGTGCGTCAGCGGCAGTTTGACCTGATACAAGTAGAAGGCACTTACCTGGCGCTGTACGTAGATACGATACGGCAATACACCGATGCCCCCATTATCCTGCGCGCCCACAATGTGGAGTACCAGATATGGCAACGAATGGCCAACTCGGAGAAGAATCCATTCAAACGCTGGTACTATCGCCACCTGGCCAAGCGGGGATTGGCCTTCGAAAAGCAGTATTTGCCCAAATTTGACGGCATTGTTGGCATCACACAGCAGGATGCAGACAGTTTTGGGCAGCTAGGCTACCAGGGTGCCCTACAGGCCATACCGGCAGGCGTTGCCGCAGGCACGCAGCCCGAGCTGGAATCCCACATGCATCCGCACAGCCTGGCCTTCATCGGCAGCCTGGACTGGCTGCCCAATGTACAGGGACTGGAGTGGTTTATTACCAAAGTATGGCCCCTGGTGCAGAAACACAGCCCGCACCTTAGTTTTCATGTGGCAGGAAAGAACCCCACAGCCCGCGTGCTGAACTGGAACTACCCTGGCCTAAAGATGCACGGCCAGGTGCCGGATGCGCAGGCATTTTTGTCGAGATACTCAGTAATTGTATGCCCCCTGCTGTCTGGCAGTGGGCTGCGCATCAAGCTGCTGGAGGCAATGGCAAAAGGTAAGGCAATTGTGGCTACGCAGGTAGCCGCAGAAGGACTGGAGATAGAGCCTGGCACCCACATGATTGTAACAGACGATCCTGCAGCATTTGCCCGAGCCGTGTGTACACTACTGGAGGATGCGGGGGCACGCGAGAGCATGGGAAAAGCTGCACAAGCCCGGATGGAAGCCCGATACAGCTGGCAGGTAATTGCCGAGCGATTCGAAGCCTTTTACCAACTGCTTATTACCCGAAAGTCTTCCAAAAATGCCTGAAAATATACTTCAGTCCGTATTCTGGCTGCTAGTCGGCCTTATCCTCTATACCTATCTGTTTTTTCCAGCCCTATTGTATTTTGCCAGGCGAGGACAAAAAATTGCCAGCCCCCCCGGTGGCGAGCAGCAACTCCCGCCCTTAAGCATCCTGTTGGCCGTACACAATGAGGCGGCTATTATGGAGGAACGCTTAAACAACCTTTTGAAGACTCAGTACCCGGCTGAGGTAGAAATACTTATCGGCACGGATGCATGCACGGATGCGACCGATGCCCTGATAGCCGAAAGAGCACTGCAAGACGCGCGCCTGCGCCACTTTCGTTTTCCGGAACGGCAGGGCAAGCCCAACATCATAAACCAGCTGGTAGCGCACAGCCGCCACGAAATTCTGGTACTAACAGACGCAGGCATCCTATTTGCCCCAAAGACCCTGGAGAAGCTAGCCCGGCACTTCCTGGACCAGCGGGTGGGACTGGTAAACGCACTTGAGATAAACCGCCGGAACGAGGCGGGCCAGCAACCTGAAAGTTCCTATCTGGGCCTGGAGGGAATGATCAAGCACAAGGAAGGGCTGATCTTTGGAGCGGTTATTGGGGCTAACGGCCCCTGCTACGCAATGCGTAAAAAGCTGTACCGCCCCACCCCACCTACCTTTATTGTCGATGACTTCTATATAGGCATGCAGGTGCTGCTTCAGCATAAGCGCTGCATCCTGGACCCCGAAGCCCTGGCCATTCGCCCGCCCCTCCGGGCTGCCGGAAAAGCATTCCGGAGACGAGTGCGTATATCTGCCGGAAACTTTCAAAACCTGTTTCACTTCTTTCTGCCCAGCTTTCGCCTGAAGCTCGGAGCAGGGTGGTGCTACCTGTCGCACAAAGTACTACGGTGGTGTGTGCCTTTTTTTCTGATTGCCAGCTACGTGCTCAACATCTTTCTGCTAGCCGTCCATCCGCTCTACATTCTCACACTCGTGGGTCAGACCAGCCTGCTGGCTCTAGCCGCCTTGTCGGCTGTACTGGCACGGCACGCACCCAAAATGCTGAAATCCATCGGTCACTTCTACTACATGAATCTTGCCCTGCTGGTAGGCTTCATCCGCTATGTGAGAGGCATCAAAAGCAACGCCTGGAACCCTACACAGCGCACAGCTACCAGCTAGCCTACGCATCCTACCTAGAAGGCAATCCTTACACTATTTTCAATCCTGTTTGAAAATAGCTATCTTTGCAGGAAACGTTTCCAAGCGATTTTCGTTACTGTCTGTATATCAAAGCTCAAAACTTAAAACGTATATTCATGACTATTGCAAAAACCGAGGTACTACCTTTTAAGGTAAAGGACATTACGCTGGCAGACTGGGGCAGAAAAGAGATACGGCTGGCAGAAGCTGAGATGCCTGGCCTGATGGCACTACGCGAAGAATACGGCAAAGCGAAGCCCCTGCAGGGCGCTCGTGTTGCCGGCTGCCTGCACATGACGATCCAGACTGCCGTCCTGATCGAAACATTGGTGGCGCTAGGTGCCGAGGTACGCTGGAGCAGCTGCAACATCTACAGCACGCAGGACCATGCCGCAGCGGCCATTGCCAAAGCGGGTATCCCCGTGTTTGCCTGGAAAGGGATGACCGAAGAAGAATATGACTGGTGCATAGAGCAAACCCTCCTCTTTAGCGAGGGACAACCCCTGAATATGATCCTGGACGACGGCGGAGACCTCACCAACATCGTTCTGGATAAATACCCCGAGCTGGCAAAGGGCGTAAAGGGTATTAGCGAGGAAACCACCACCGGCGTGCTGCGCTTGTATGATCGGGAGAAAAAGGGTACCCTGACCATGCCTGCTATCAACGTGAATGACTCTGTAACCAAGAGCAAGTTTGACAATAAGTATGGCTGCAAGGAAAGCCTGGTAGATGCTATACGCCGCGCCACCGATATTATGATGGCTGGCAAGGTGGCCGTAGTGGCAGGTTATGGCGATGTGGGCAAGGGTTCTGTAGCTTCTCTGCGCGGTGCTGGGGCGCGGGTAATTGTAACCGAGATAGACCCCATAACTGCCCTGCAGGCTGCTATGGACGGCTATGAGGTGAAAACCATGGATGAGGCCGTAAAAGAAGCCGACATCATTGTAACCGCTACCGGAAACAAAAACATTGTTGCCGAGCGCCATTTCCGTAGCATGAAAGACAAAGCCATCGTGTGCAACATTGGGCACTTTGATAACGAGATAGACATGAAGTGGCTAAACAGCACCTATGGCCAAACCCGGGATGAGATAAAGCCGCAGGTAGACCTTTATACCATTGAAGGAAAAGAAGTAATCATACTGGCACAGGGCCGCTTGGTAAACCTGGGCTGCGCCACCGGCCACCCCAGCTTTGTAATGAGTGCCAGCTTTACCAACCAGACGCTGGCCCAAATAGAGCTGTATAAAAACGGCAAAAACTACGAGAACAAGGTGTATGTGCTGCCCAAACACTTGGACGAAAAAGTGGCCCGCCTACACCTGGAGAAAGTAGGAGCCAAGCTGGAGAAACTCACCGCAGAGCAGGCAGCCTACATAGGCGTACCCGTAGAGGGTCCTTATAAAAGCGATGCTTACCGCTACTAAGCAGCAGTACTGCTAACAAAACAACCAAAAGGAGGCAATTTCGCCTCCTTTTCTTTTTATCTTAGAGCCAGTGTACGCCGAACACTGTACCGGTGGTATATCTGTAGCTTCATTTATTTACTAGTAAACAAGCCTGCTGCTATGGCAAGTGAGCGACTGAATCACCTTAAGCCCTCCCCGTGGGTGGGTGAGCATGCACATCGCTATGAAGTGGTACTGCCCTTTGTAGCTCCTACCGATCACATACTGGATATTGCTACCGGAGAAGGATATGGAGCTGCACAGATGGCGGAACAAGCACAGAGCGGGCGGGTGATAGGAGCCGATGCCGATATGGAAGCTCTTGCTCTTGCACAGGCTATTTATAAAAACAAAAGCAACCTGGTGTTTCAGCGCGAGGATGCGAGTCGGCTCAGCTTTGCCGATAATAGCTTCGACAAGATCATCAGTTTCGAAACCCTGGAACACGTGACAGACTACGAGGCAATGCTATACGAACTTAGAAGGGTGCTTAAGCCCGGGGGTAAACTGATCTTGAGCACACCCAACTTCCCGATAAACAGTCCAACTGGTGTGGTTACCAATCCCTATCACGTTAAGGAATTTACGCTGGAAGAGCTGGAGGTCATAATGCCCAACTATTTTGATGCCGTACAGTTTTGGGGGCAAGCCTACAGTCGGTTTGATGAGAAAAGCCCCCGCATTCGCAAGACATTAAAAGGGTTCGAGTCTATTTTGTACCAGAGAGGGGTACGAAAGCTGCCCCTGGGCCTAAAGAATGCCCTTTCAAAGGCGCTAACCGGACGCCCCCATTATCCAGAGGCTCGGGACTATGCCTTGGTATCAGATCGAAAGCGGATAAGAACTTGCAAAACCATCCTTGTTTTTGCTGAAAAACATGCCTAAGGTCAGCATAATAGTGCCAGCCTATAATGCAGAGGCTTTCCTGGCTGAAACCCTGGACAGCATACAAGCGCAAAGCCTCGCAGATTTTGAGGTGCTTGTTGTTGATGACGGCAGTACAGATCAGACAAAGGACATCGCCCAATCTTTTCTGAAGGATACGCGCTTTCAGTATTTCTACAAGGAGAATACGGGCGTATCGGCAACGCGAAACTACGGACTGGAGAGGTGCAGGGGTACGTATGTCTGTTTTTTTGATGCGGATGACCTGATGCTACCCGATTTTTTGCAGGCTTGTGTAGCTACCCTGGAGGCAGACAGCGGTAAAGACGGGGTTTATGTAGCCTATGAGGCTTTTGAAAGTGGATCTAATCAGCCGCTCTCCCTGGTTCGTTACCAGCCACCTGGAAACGAGGTAGTAGATCTGCTCACCTTCAATGGTCAGGCGGGGCATCCGCCCAGCTCTGTCGTGGTAAAGACCCTGGCGGCACAAAGTGTTGGCGGGTTTGATCCAGCGCTAAGCACATCGGCCGATAAGGACTTCTGGATTCGCTTTGCCCATTCCTACCGCTTCGCATACTGTGATCGGACGCTGGTGCGCTACCGTGTTCACGCCAACCAGATGCATCGAAATATTGATGCTATGGCGAAAGACATGAAACACATCTATAAAAAGGTGAAGGATCATAACCTGCTGGGTAGCAGATGGTTCTACCGGTATGCCTATGCCAGGAGCTTGCTCGTTCTATCAGGCTCTTACTACAGCCATACGAGCAACTACCTGCAGGCTATACGCTATGCGCTGCTCTCCTTCCTCACCCACCCGAAGCCGATGCTGCGCAAGCTGGCGGAGTGGATGAGGCAAGGCTGAAATCGAACGCTTCATTTCTCCCCTAGCCCACCTGCGTCTGGCCAGCCAGTAGATACAGCACAGCCATACGGCTCGCCACGCCATTCATCACTTGATCCAGTATCACAGCCTGCGGGTGGTCTGCTACTTCGCTGGTAATCTCTACGCCCCGGTTTATGGGCCCTGGATGCAGAACGGTCAGTGCCTTGTTTGCCCGCTCCAGCCGGGGTAGGCTAAGGCCGTACAGCTGGTGATACTCCTGTAGGCTGGGAAAATAGCGCGTATCCTGCCGCTCCAGCTGGATGCGCAGCATGTTCAGGGCATCTGCCCAGCGAATGGTTTCGTCCAGGTTATGGCTCACCTCCACCCCCAGCTCCTGGATGTAGCGGGGGATAAGAGTGGGGGGGCCACACACCCGGACCTTGGCCCCGAGTAGCTGTAGGCAAAAGATATTGCTTAGTGCTACGCGGCTATGCACAATATCGCCCACGATGGCAATATGCGCACCAGCCAGCGGGCCCAGGCGCTCTTGCAGGCTATAGGCATCCAGCAGGGCCTGGGTGGGATGCTCATGCGTGCCGTCTCCTGCATTTACAATGGCAGCAGATATATGCCTGGCCAAGAAGTGCGGGGCCCCGGGCCTGGGGTGACGCATCACAATCACGTCTACCTTCATGGCCAGGATGTTATTCACGGTATCCAGCAGGCTTTCGCCCTTACTCACGCTGCTGCTGCTAGCGCTGAAGTTGATCACATCTGCCGAGAGCCGCTTCTGCGCCAGCTCAAAGGAAATGCGGGTGCGGGTACTATTCTCAAAGAACAGGTTGGCAATGGTAACATCCCGCAGGCTGGGCACCTTCTTTATGGGGCGCTCCAGCACCGTCTTAAACTCACGCGTGGTGGAAAAGAGGATCTCCAGGTCTGCAGCCTGCAGGCTCTTTATGCCCAGTAAATGCTTGACACTCAGCTCCGACATTAGTTTTCTATATAGATCAGGTCTTCTCCGTTTTCCTGCCAGCTCACCTTCACGCGCTCTCGCTCCAGGGTGTCTACCTGTATACCGGCATAATCAGCCTGTATGGGTAGCTGGCGCAGGCGGCTTCGGTCTACCAGCACAGCCAGCTCTACGCCTACCGGGCGGCCAAAGGCGAGCATGGCATCCAGGGCAGCCCGCACCGTGCGGCCGGTGTACAGCACATCATCCAGCAGGATCACCTGCCGCCCTTCTATGATAAAGTCTACCCGGGTGGCGTTGGGCAGTAGGGGGCTTTGGCTGCGGCGGAAGTCGTCTCGGTAAAAGGTAACGTCCAGCTCGCCATAGGGCACATCTGCCCGGCCCGACAGCTGCTGTAGTAGCCGCGCCATACGGCGGCCAAAGTGTACGCCCCGGGGCTGGATGCCAATGAGGCAACAGCCTGCCAGCTGCGGGTGCCGCTCCAGCATCTCATAGGCCATGCGGTGGAACATAATCTGCATTTTTTCGGCCCGGTACAGTTCTCGTCTTTCACTCATGGCAGCGGGGTTTCGGCTAGTTGCAGCAGTGCGTCAAATTGTGTGGGCGTTACCGGCATCACACTCAGGCGGCCACCCCGCACCAGGCCCAGGTGCGCAAAGCGGGCATCTGCCTTGATTGTGCGCAGTGATATGGGTTTGCCTAGCGCCCGTTCTGCCCGCAGGTCTACACACGACCAGCGTTCGGGTTCCTCAGCAGTGGGGTCGGGGTAGTGTGTCCGGGCCACGCGGGCCAGCCCTACCAGCTCCTTGTCGCTTACCGAGTGGTACACCAGCACCCAGTCGTCCAGCTCCATAGCCCGCAGGTAGTTGCGGGCCTGGTAGTTCCGTACCCCATCCCAGGGTGTTATCTTTTCGGCCACCATATCTTGCCAGCTGTGTGTCTCCGGCTCTGTCTTCACTATCCAGTATGCCATGCCCAAAAGTACTGAAAAGCGAGCGTTTCGCTCAGCACCAAAAGTAACTAGCACAATATACCTATCATCAGCTGGCAGGGTGCCTGGCATTTATCTTCATTTTTGTGCGTTTTGGTGGTATTTACCCCCTGTATGCTTGCAGGTATAGTACTACTTACCGTATTTCATCGTGTAGCGGCATGTATTTGCCCACAACCCTAGTCTGCACCAAGCCCTTGAACACGTTCCAACTACTCATTCTGCATGAATCGCCCTCAGATGCGGAGCAGATTGTTCAGCAACTGAAGGCTGCGTGCCCCGAGTTGCAGGCCCATGTAGTGGAGGAAACGGCAGAGCTAAGGCAAAAACTGGAGCAAGAGAATATAGACGCTGTGATCAGCCTGGATCAGCCCGAAAACCTGAGCCTGCTGGATGCCCTACAGATATGCAGGGCCTGGCAGCCTGGGCTTGCCTTCATTGCCCTACAGCTGGGCGAGGTGCCCATCCCTACAGATCAGCTGAAGCAGCACGGTGCTACCGATGTGCTGACGGGTGCCGCCCTGGCACGGCTATACGCACGTATACGCCACCTGATAGACGAAAAAAACACCCGAGAGGCTGATAGGCAGACCAACAGCAAGCTGCTGAAAAGCCAGCAACGATACCGGGTAATGGCTGAAAATGCCGTAGATGCCATCATCCTGCTGGACCAAGATGGCCACATCAACTTCTGTACCCCATCCGTACAGGAGGTGCTGGGCCGACCACAGCAAGAGATTGTAGGCCAGGCCATCCGACCCCTGATAGACCTGAAAGACCAGAATAGCCTGGTGCATGCGCTTAAGCTTGTGCTTACCAAGCAAAAGCCCATGAACCTCATCCTGCGGCTTGCGCTGGAAGAAGAGCGCTGGATAGACTGCCACATAAAGCCCATAGCGCTGGAGGAAGACCGGCTGCTGATCGTATGCCGAGACATAACCGACCGAAAGCGCGAAGAAAAGCGGCAGCTAAATGAAAAGTTGAGCCAACAACTGACCCTAATGAACGCTGTGGTAGAAGTGCAGGAGAATGAACGTAAACGCCTGAGCGAAGAACTGCACGATGGCATAGGCCCTATACTGAGTGCTGTGCGCATGAACATTAGCAGTACCAGCATGTACGACCTGACAGATACCAGAGACGCAAGCCTGCTATCCAACGCCGTGAAGCTGCTGGATGACTGCCTGATGGAGCTGCGCAACCTGGCAAAGAACCTGATACCCCCCGCCCTGAACGACTATGGGCTGTACCGAGCCCTAAGAAACTTCTGCGAAAAAAATGACAAACTGAGAGACATACGGGTAAACTACAAGATAAAAGAGCCCGGATGGAACCTGAGCCCTGTGGCAGAGATAACCGGCTACCGGGTAAGCCAGGAGCTGATAAACAATGCCCTGAAGTACAGCAAGGCCCAAAACATCTTCCTGGAGGTAGGCCCCATTGTACGCCGTGGCAAAGACCAACTGCGCATCATTGTGCGAGATGACGGGGTGGGTTTCGATTTTTCGCAAAGCTTTCAGAACGAAAAGGGCATGGGCCTGCGCAATATCGCGAGCCGCATACATCTTTTGGGCGGCATGTTCGTGGTGGAAACCTCGCCTGGCCATGGCAGCACATTTGTGGTAGATTTGCCTAAAGCTTCGCCCTCATGAGTCGATTTTTCATTGTTTGCCTCATCCTGGTCAGCTGGGCTTGCACAAGCGAGGATAAGGACACCCAGCCCCTGGACCCCACCGAGGATGACACTGCACAGCTGAATGCAGCCCTGGAACGCTATGTGCAGGGCTACCTGGCCTACCAGCGCACCCAGGTACGGGCCGGAGAGGCGGTGGGCAGCTGTACCGCAGGCAGTTTGAGTATCGGCTTGCAGGACTCAATTATACAGGTTATCAACTACTTCCGGCGCGAGTGCTACCTGCCCGAGGTTAGCCTGAACACCGCTAACCAGGCAGCCTGCCAGCAGGCTGCCCTCATGATAGGGGCAAACGGGGGCAGCACCCGCCCAGACCCACCTGCTACCTGGCTGTGCTATACCCCCGCCGGAGCCAGTATTATGGCTAGCGGAAACACCCTATCGGGCAGGGAGGGTACCGAGGCCATCCTCAGCTGGATGCTGGATGAAGGGGTAAGCAATACAGCCACCCCAAACCGGCGGCGCATCCTCTACACCCGCGCGGGCAGCTTTGGCACTGGCGGAAACGCACAGGCCACCACCCTGTGGACGCAGGACTCGAGCGGAAACCAGACTAATCTGCCCCCCTTTATCGCCTACCCACCCGAGCGATTCTTCCCCAGCCCGCTGGTGCCAAAGCGATGGAGTTTTTCCATCCCCGGGGCCGACTTTGGCAGCGCGGTGGTGAGCATGAGCAACCGGCTAAACGGCCAAAGCATAGTCGTACAGAAAAACATCCTGAACAACCAGGTGGGCGATGCTACCCTAACCTGGGAGGTAGGCAGCCTACCGCTGCCCCCACCTGCCGGCTTCATCCCCTATACCGTACAGATAGAGAATGTGCTGATAGATGGCCAGGCCCGCCGCTACAGCTACACCGTGCAGATTTTTAACCCCATCCGATAATTCGAGCCGTTCGTCGATGCCTATTAGCCACCGCCGTTTTGTGTTTCGTGCTGCAAGTGCTATTTTTGGCATCCCTATTCCCAAGCACATTCCGTAAAATTTGGCTCTATAAACGCCCATATGATCCCGATCGTAGACACGCCCAAGGGGCATGCCAATGCTGCACTTGCTTATTTCTTTCGTGGCCTGATAAATGCCGATGATGGGCTTAGCGCTACGCAGGAGAAGAAAATAGAAACCCTTATCTACAAAATGCGCAACGGCCTGCCGGGTGACTATGAGTCTATTATAGACGATATGCGCCTGATGAAGACCGACCCGGACTATGCCAGCTGGGAGCCCCTGCAGTTTGCAAACACAGGCTTGGCGCACTTCGACCTATTTGTAGAAAGCGGTGAGGCCGATGACAATCAGGTAATGGAAGTGATAGAAACCATGGACATCATCATGGAGATAGGTGAGGTAAACCAGCTCGAGCTGGCCTACATGAAGCACATCAAAAGGGAATTTGACACACGCTATGCTGCTATGATAAAGTGAGCAGCCTAGCAGCCTATGCCCCACACACTGCCCCCCTGCCCGCCTGGGCAGGCAGTGTTTTTTTTACGTACTTAACGGCCTGAATCAAGAAAAACTCATCCGGGATGGAAAACTTACTCGCAGGAAAAACAGCGCTGATAACAGGAGGCACCCGTGGCATCGGCCAGGCAATCGTAATGGAACTGGCCCGGCAGGGTGCGCACGTTGCCTTCACCTACGCGGGCAGCGTAGACCGTGCCAAAAGCATAGAGCAGGCACTGGGAGGCATCAAAACTCAGGTAAAGTCTTACCAGGCCGATGCCGCAGATATGGCCAAGGCCCAGGAAGTGGTAGACGACGTAGTGGCTACCTTTGGCAGCCTGGACATCCTCATTAACAATGCCGGCATTACCCGAGACAACCTGCTGCTGCGCATGAGCGAGGAGCAATGGGATGAGGTGATGGAAAAAAACCTGAAAAGTGTGTACAACTACACCAAGGCGGTGGCCAAGCCCATGATGAAGCAGCGGAGCGGTAGTATCATCAACATGAGCTCCATAGTAGGCGTGAATGGCAATGCAGGCCAGAGCAACTATGCCGCCAGCAAGGCAGGTATCATTGGCTTTACCCAGAGCATAGCCAAGGAGCTGGCAAGCCGGGGTATACGCTGCAATGCCATTGCCCCCGGCTTCATTGCTACCGAGATGACCGATGCCATCCCTGAGGCTGAGCTCTCTAAATGGATAGAAAACATACCCCTGAAGCGCGCCGGGACACCCGAAGATGTGGCGCGCCTGTGCCTGTTTCTGGCCAGCGACTGGAGCAGCTACATCACCGGCCAAACCATCCTTATAGACGGGGGGATGAGCTAGCACCCGGTTTTCCCGATTCGCCACACCGACTCCTACTGTACCATGCGGCTTGCACACCTGCACCTGGATAACCGACCCCAAATGGTATGGGTGGGGGACGAGCGCTGTGTACCCGCAGCCTATGTAGCCCAGGCCGAGGGGGTGGCGCTGCCCGAAACCATAGATGCCCTGGTGGCCGACCTGCCCCGCTGGGAGGAGGCTGTACGGAACTACTACGGCAAGTGGATGGCAGGCAGCTATGCAGAGTATGCCCTACCCTGGAAGCCCCTGGCAGCCCTAAGCCCCATCCTGCGGCCCCGCTCTTGCCGAGATGCCTACGCGTTTCGCCAGCATGTAGAGACCAGCAGGCGAAACCGAAATGTGCCCATGATACCGGAGTTTGACCAGTTTCCGGTGTTCTACTTTACCAACCATCAAACGGTGGTGGGGGCCGGAGAACTGCACTTCATGCCCCGGCACTTTGAGCAGCTGGACTACGAGCTGGAAGTAGCCATCGTGCTAGGCAAAGGAGGCCGAAACCTGCATGCCAGCGAAGCCGATGCCTGCATCTTTGGCCTATGCACCATGAACGACTGGAGCGCACGTGCCCTGCAAATGGAAGAAATGAAGCTGAACCTGGGCCCCGCCAAGGGCAAGGACTTTGCTACTGGCCTGGGCCCCATGCTGGTAACCGTGGATGAACTGGCTGGACAGGAAGTGCCCGCACACCACGGCCACACCGGCAAAACCTGGAACCTGCAAATGACCGCCAGCATAAACGGAAAACGCATGAGCGAAGGCAATCTGTCGGACATGAACTGGACCTTTGCCGAGATCCTGGAGCGCATAAGCTACGGGGTAGACGTGTATCCGGCAGAGGTAATTGGCAGTGGTACGGCTGGTACAGGCTGCCTGCTGGAGCTGAATGGAACCGCCCGGCTGGCAAACCCCGCCCACACACCCCAGTGGCTGCAGCCTGGAGACCGAATGGAAGTGTGTGTGCAGCAGCTGGGCTGCCTGCACAATACCCTGCACCTGGCATCCTAGGCACGCACCGGCACACGTGGGCTGGATAGCAGGGCAAATCTGGTTGGTGTCTTTTTACTACCTACTCGAAACATACCAAACATGGCTTACGTACAAGGGCGTACCAGCACCATATGCTACTACGCCAAACATACCACGAATCCCTCCTGCAGAGCCCTTTGTTTAGCTGCACCCGCCTCCGAAGCACACTTTTCAAGAGACCCGGAGTCGTCCAAACCCGTACGTGGGCAGGTTGGCACAGTCAGTAGTTCTTCTTCCCAGCTGTAGGGGCATATGCAGATAAGACAATTACTGCCAGGCAGCCTTACACCCATTTTTATGGACTAGATGGATAAGCTGCCCAGCGCAAAAGTGATCGGTGTATTGCCGCTGGCCTTGCTGGATGCTGGCTGGCCGCACGCGCTGTACCACGCATTTGGCTATCCGGACTCGTCTTTCAGCCGAGAGGCCTTTTTGCAGCTACTAACGGCAGATCAGCGAGAGCGGGCACAGGCGTTCTTTATAGCACTGCCTCATACGCAGGCGGAGCTGGAGGTGCAGATAAAGCCCAAGGAACAGTCTCAGAAAAACATCCGCATCAGCTTCCTGAGGGAGGAAGATAGCACCCGCAGCTTCCTACCCGGGGGCTGCCTGGTATTTCAGGAGCTTGTGAACCCGAAAGAACCCCAACACAGTAGCGATGCATACTGGCAAGCCGCCCCTAGGCCGGATGCGGCGGACAACCCGCCGCAGAACCCGGAAAACACAACGGGTAGCAAGCTGCAAACCCAGATGCTACTGGCTGAGAGCGAAGCCCGTTTTCGCCTGCTGGCAGATGACGCCCCTGTGCTAATCTGGCTCTCAGACACAACCAAGGCCTGCTTCTACTTTAACCAGCCCTGGCTAGCCTTTACGGGCCGAACCCTGGCGCAAGAACTGGGGGATGGATGGACAGAGGGGGTGCACCCCGAGGACTATGACCGATGCCTGAACGTGTACACAGAGGCATTTGACCAACGGATACCCTTTAGCATGGAGTACCGGCTGCGGCACAAAGACGGTACATACCGCTGGCTGCTAGATAATGGCAAGCCGCGCTACCTGCCCGACGGCACCTTCCTGGGCTATATAGGCAGCTGCACAGACATTACCCAAACACGAGAAGCCTACCTGGAACTGGAGAACCTGAGCCAGGTAGCCAGGTATACCAGCAATGCCGTGGTGATAACAAACGCCGAGGGACGGATAGACTGGGTAAATGAGGGCTTTACGCGCAGCACAGGCTACACGCTGGCCGAGGTGCGGGGGCACAAGCCCGGACACTGGCTACAGGGGCCCGATACAGACCCCCAAGATATAGCAGAGTTTAGCAGGCTGCTGAGAACCAAGACCTCCTTCCACAAAGAAATACTGAACTACACCAAGGATGGTAGGCCCATCCATTTCGACATACACATAAACCCCATCAAGGATGCAGCGGGGGAGGTAATTCGGTTTATCGGGATACAAAATGAAATAACGGCAGAAGTGAAGCTGCGCGAGAGCCTGAAAAAGAGCCTCAAGGATCTGGAAGACATTCGCTTTGCCCTGGATGCTACTTCGCTCATGACCATTACCGATGTGCAGGGAAAGATCACCTTTGCCAATGAACTATTCTGCCAGGTATCGGGCTACACCGCTGCCCAGCTGCTGGGGCAAGACCACCGGATCTTCAACAGTGGACATCATCCCCAGGTCTTCTGGCAGCAGATGTGGCGTAGCATACTGAGCGGTAAGGTATGGCGGAATGAAGTACGCAACCACACCCGGAATGGAAAGGTGTTCTGGGTAGACACCACCATCGTACCCATTATGGGGCCCAACCGGCGGCCCAGCCAGTTCCTTACCCTCTATACCGACATTAGCTATCGGAAACTGGTGCAAGAGGCCCTGCAGGCCAGCGAGCGGGAGCTGCAGCTAGCCATAACCGCCGCCCACCTGGGCATTTGGCACTGGTACCTGGATACGGACAAAGTACTGGTAAACGGGATGATGATGGGCCTGCTGCGCGGCACGGGGGCCAATCTGTTTTATGGGCACAAGGCCTTTGAAGCCCTGGTGCACCCGGACGAACGTGTACCGCGGCGCAACAGACTGAAAGCCATCCGGCAACAAAGGGCGAAGGAAGCAGTAAATGAGGTTCGCTTCCTGAATGAGGCCGGAAATACCATCTGGATGCTGGAGAGCCTCTTCATCACACGCCGAACACCAGCAGGCAAACCCGAGCGCATAACCGGCCTGCTGCTGAATGTAACACAAAACAAACGCCTGCAGGAAGAGGTAGCGGCCAAGGAAAAGGCCATGCTCCGGGCTGTGATCACCGGCCAGGACCTGGAGCGCAGGCGGCTGGCCAGCGAGCTACACGACGGACTGGGGGCACTGCTGAGCGCGGTGAGCATGAACTTCTCGGCACTGGAAAGTAAGCTGGACCAGAAAAAAGAAATACCCGGCATCCTGCGGCAATACATCAGCGAGGGGCTGAGAGAGGCGGTGCAGGAAACACGCAATATCTCGCACAACCTGCTGCCGCAGAACCTGAGCCAGCATGGGCTGCGTGCATCCATAGACAGCATGGTACGGCGGATACAACTGTCTCAGGCGCTAACGATAGACCTGGAGCTGTGCCCCGAGTTGGATGAGCTGGACGATGAACAGGCGCTGAGTGTATACCGCATCTTGCAGGAAATTCTGCAAAACACCCTCCGACACGCACGCGCAAGCCACCTCTCCATCTGCCTGCAGTATGCCGGACACCAGCTACACCTGCGTACTGCTGACAACGGGGTAGGCCTGCGCGAAAACGAAGAAGCCAGCAATGGCCTGGGCCTCCGGAACATAGAGAGCAGAGTACGGCTGCTAAATGGAATGTTTACCCTGTTTAATCGAGCAGAGGGCGGTGTTATGATCGAGATCCTGTTCCCCTACACCACGGCTTCGCCGGATCCTACACATCCCTAAGCCCAAAGTTACCCACATACAGGCGCTGGAGGACGGCAAAAGCAACACAGCTCGTGGAGTTTTATTACGTATCTTTGCTAGCCTCAAAAAGTAGGGATATCATCATGTATCAATCGCTGGTAGCCAAGGAGAAGAAATTGGCCGTTATTGGCCTAGGCTATGTAGGACTACCCATCGCGCTGCTTTTTGCCAAAAAGCTGAAGGTTATTGGCTTCGACATAAATGCGCGGCGGATAGAAATGATGCGGCAGCAGGTGGACCCCAGCGGAGAGCTGCCCGCCAGTGCATTCCAGGGCTGCGACATTGAGTTTACAGCCGAGGTGGACGACCTGAAGGATGCCCACTTCTTCGTGGTGGCTGTACCCACCCCCATAGATGCTCGCAGAAACCCGGACCTTACCCCCGTGCTGAGTGCCAGCAAAACCCTGGCCAGGGTGCTGAAGCCCGGAGACTATGTGGTGTATGAAAGCACGGTATACCCAGGCTGCACCGAGGAAGACTGCATCCCGATACTGGAAGAAAGCGGCCTGAAGTGGCAGGAGCATTTCCACGTAGGCTACAGCCCCGAGCGTATAAATCCCGGAGACCAGGTGCATACCCTGAGCAACACGAAAAAAATCGTATCGGGAGACACACCCGCAGCAGCCAGGGAAATAGAACAGGTATACGCCCTGGTAATAGAGGCCGGCCTGCATGTAGCCCCGAGCATAAAGGTAGCCGAGGCAGCAAAGATCATCGAAAACACGCAGCGAGACCTGAACATCGCCCTGATGAACGAGCTAAGCCTCATCTTCGACCTGATGCAGGTAAACACCTATGATGTACTAGAGGCGGCAGGTACTAAGTGGAACTTCCAGAAGTTCCAGCCCGGGCTAGTAGGAGGCCACTGCATAGGGGTAGACCCCTATTACCTGACCTACAAGTCTATGGAGCTGGGCTATCACCCGCGCGTAATCCTGTCTGGCAGAGACATAAATGACAACATGGGCCCCTACGTAGCCCAAAAAACCATCAAAATGATGGTAGCGGGGGGCAAAGACCTCGCCAATACCCGGGTGCTCATTATGGGCATCACCTTCAAGGAGAACGTGCAGGATATCCGAAACAGCAAAGTGGTGGATGTGTACCGAGAGCTGCGCGACTACGCCGTAGACGTGGATGTGGTAGACCCCCATGCCGAAAGCGAGGAGGTGGAAGAGGAGTATGGATTCGGCCTGACCCCTACACCCAGCCAGGGCTACGATGCCATCATACTGGCAGTGCCGCATGCCGAGTACCTGAACCGGGACGAAACCTTTTTTACAGACCTGCTGAAGCCAAACGGACTATTTGTAGACATAAAGGGGCTATACCGCCACCAATTCACCCATTTACCCTACTGGAGCTTATGACCACGATGAAAAAAATACAGATGGTTGACCTTGTGGGTCAATACCAGGGCTTTAAAGACGAACTGGCTGAGAGCCTGAACCAGATACTGGAAACAGCGGCATTCATAAATGGCCCGGAGGTAAAGGCGCTGACCCAAGAGCTGGCCGACTATACAGGTTCCAGGCACGTTATTCCCTGTGCCAATGGTACCGATGCCCTGCAGATAAGCATGATGGCGCTAGGCCTGAAGCCCGGCGATGAGGTTATCTGCCCAAACTTTACCTACATTGCCACCGCTGAGGTGATTGCCCTGCTTGGCCTCAGGCTAGTACTGTGCGATGTGGAGCCCGACACCTTCAACCTGGACCCCACCAAAGTAGAAGCGCTGATTACGGAAAAGACCCGGGCCATCGTACCCGTACACCTGTATGGCCAGTGCGCCAATATGGCGGCCCTGCAGGCTATTGCAGACAAGTACAAGCTTTTCCTGATAGAAGATACAGCCCAGGCCATAGGGGCCACCTATACCTACCCCGATGGTAGGCAGCAGCAGGCCGGCACCATGGGCCACTGTGGCAGCACCTCCTTCTACCCCAGCAAAAACCTGGGGGCATACGGCGATGCAGGGGCAATCTTTACACAGGATGACACCCTGGCTGCAGAGATCCGCATGATTGCCAACCATGGCCAGCAACGCCAGTACTATTTTGACCGTGTGGGTGTAAACAGCCGCCTGGACAGCATACAGGCCGCCGTGCTGCGCTGCAAGCTGCGCAGGCTGGACCAGTATGTAGATGCACGCCGTAGCGTAGCAGCCGACTATGACAGCAAGCTGGGTGGCCACCCCGACCTACAGATACCCACGCGAGCCCCCTACTCTACCCACGTTTTTCACCAGTATACCCTGCAGGTAAAGAACGGGAAGCGCGAAGGCCTGCTGGAGCACCTGAGGAGCAAAGACATACCCTGCGTAGTATTCTACCCCCTGCCCGTGCACCACAATGCACCCTATGCCGATGCCCAGCGCTTCCGGGATGCCGACTTCCCCGTTACAGTGCGGCTAACCGCGGAGGTGCTGAGCCTACCCATGCACACCGAGCTGGACGAGGAGCAGCTGGCCTACATCTGCCGCGAGGTGCTTGCCTACCTGGGCTAGCAGGCTGACGGAACCCATAGTAGGGGGAGGCGGGAACATACTTGGCTAATCAAGTGCAGCTAGATGTAGCCCACCCCTTGGGCCGCGCACAGCCCTGGCATAGTACGCCCTATTTAACATAAATATGTTGAGAACTTTTACCTACAAAAAACAGGGGAAAAGGCTGCTGGATGTATTAGGGGCTACTATTTTGTTAATTTTAGCCGCGCCAATTTTATTAGTCAGTGTCCTTTTACTATTGTTCATCCACCGGGGCAGCCCATTTTTTGTACAGAGACGTACCGGCCGGCACGGGGAACGCTTTGCTCTCTACAAGCTTGCCAGTATGCGAAACACTGCGCCCCAGCTTTCGCTACCTGACCATGAGCGTACTACCCCGCTGGGCAAAGTCATCCGCGCATACGCGATAGATGAGCTGCCGCAGCTGCTAAATGTGCTAAAGGGAGATATGAGCCTGATAGGCCCCCGCCCCCTACTGCCCGAGTATCTGGCCCTGTACAATGACCGGCAGATGCGGCGCCACGAAGTGCGCCCGGGCCTGACTGGCCTGGCACAGATACACGGCCGTAATAACACCGACTGGCCCAGCCGACTGGAGTGGGACGTACGCTACGTAGAGCAACTAAGCCCGGCACTGGATCTGCACATTACATTGCGCACAATCGGCCTGCTGCTATGTGGAAAAGGACGGCACACACAGATGCCGCGCTTCACCGGAAATCCCTAACTTTCCCGCCTAAACCAAGAGATTTATTAACCTTATCCACTTATGAAGAAGATTTTCATTTTTGTAGTCTTTCTCCTTGCGCCATTCGTGGCTGTTCAGGCACAGGGCATTCTGATCGGGGCCGACTTGGGTGCCGGTATTCCACAGGGCGACTTTGCCGATGCGGTAGACCTGGGCATTGGCGGCGAGCTAAAAGGCCGGGTGTACCTCAAAGACAAATTCATGGTGGGGGCCAATGTGGGCTACTACTACTACTCCCTGGTAGACCGCGACAACCTGAAGGTATCTGGCGAGACCGTTTATATCCCCCTGACAGCCGGTGCAGAGTACTTCTTTTTCACAAAACTGGTGAAACCCTATGTGGGCCTGGATGCCGGATTATATTTTAATTCTTTCAACCAGGAGATTGACGTAGATAACCTGAACACCAGCCTGAAAAATGATGACACCAACAGCAGCTTTGGCATAGCCCCCAATGCAGGTGTAATGCTTGGCCTGGGGGGGGTCAACCTGAATGCAAACGTTAAGTATGTAAATATCTTTGGCGAAGACCTGAAGGGCGACAACCAGACCAATACCATGTTTGTATTCCAACTAGGATTAGCTTTCAAGTTTGGGGTATAATTTCGCGCAATAAAATGCAATGAAGAGGGTAAGACTCCGATTAATCCGGCCTTACCCTTTTTTATGCGTGCCAATTTGCTCAGCATGTAGTAGGTACTGCGCGGCAGAAGCAACTGTTTCGATGCGCAGAAAGCCCTGCCTCCAGGCGAAACCCCCGATGGCGTAACAGGCTGTAGCCTTGTATGCTACCCAATCGAAAGCAGCCGCGCAGGCTGCTCTTTTTTTTACCTTTGCCCAGAGAGATAAATGCATGAAAAATTCTTCACGTTTTTGGGCAACACTGACCTGTGTACTGGGTCTACAGGTCCTCTGCGGGCCATGCTGGGCCCAGGGCGTTCAGCTGGGTGTGTCGGGCGGCTATGCCGCGCCCATTTCCGATTTTTCCAGGCTGGTATCCGAGGGCTATGGCGGCGAAGCCACGGCGCGAATCTATTTCAAGGATAACTTCCTGTACGGGCTTACAGCTGGCCACTATACGTACGAGCTACGGAATCTGTCCAGCCTGAAGCGCTCGGGCAGCTTCCGCATGATACCACTTACGTTTACACTCGTGTATCAGCCCTTTGGGCATAAGGCGCCCGTACGGCCCTACGTGGGCCTGGATGCCGGAGCCTACATGTTTCTGATAGACGAAGACGTAACCCCAAATCCTGCGCGGCCCGATGTGGTGGTGAATCGGAAGAAAGAAGATGTTTACTTCGGATTTAATCCTGGCCTGGGTATGATGATAAACCTGTCCGAATGGTTCATCCTGGATGGTGGCATCAAGTATGGCTACATCTTTGGCGAAGACGACAACCAGAATAGTGCCTCGCAGGCCACTACCTACTTTATGTTCCATGGGGGCATTATCGTTCGCTTATTCAAGTTTGACTACATAGACAGGCGATATTATTACCGCAAATCTCGCCTCTAGGTGTTCTCTGGCAGAAAAAGAGGAATATCCCGTACCCGAGCAGGAAGAAATGAAAAGTGCGTGGACAACCCCTATCGTATATGAAAATCGCAATTGATTTTGACGGCGTACTGCATGGCTACAGCCGGGGATGGCACGATGGCACCATCTATGATCCCCCCGTACCGGGCAGCCGCGAGGCTATGGAGCAGCTAAAGGCCGCGGGGCACTACCTGATGATTTTTAGCAGCAGAACTAACAAGATTTACCGCAAAAAGGACGAGCCCGAGCAGCAGCCCCAGATGGAGGCTTGGCTAGCAGCCCACCAGATCCCATACGACAAGATCTGGACCTATGGCAAGCCCCTGGCTGATGTGTACCTGGACGACCGGGCGGTGGGCTTCCGGGGTAGCTGGCAGCAGGCCCTGGCCGAGATAGATGCGTTTGTGCCGTGGATAAAGGCGGGACAGGAGAAAGCGGAAGAAGCCGAGTAGACCAACGCTTCAAACACCCCCCCTCAGCCTACGCCACCAGGCTACCTGTACGAGTGGCCGCTAAGGAGCAGCCTTGCTAGCCAGCACTGGGCTATTGGCCACATAGACTACTACCCCGTAGAAGTCCAGCAGCGGTGGAAGATCGTTCCACTGTAGCCAGGCATGGCTCTCATCCGTACGGTAGTGTAGCGCATACGTTCCGGCCTCCAGGCTTAGCTCCAGCTGTTGCATCCGGTTTTTGTCGGCCCCACCGGCATGCTCGGTTTGGGCAAACTTCATCTCCCACAGGGGGGGAGGGGTACGTGCCTGGGCACTGTCCGTGCGAACCAGCCAGGCATAGTCTCGCATTTGCATAGCGGCAGACTCGCCCACCGCAAGTAGCCGCACCCGCTGGCGGCTTGTCAGGCTGAAGGTTACTACACGGCTCGTGTCATTCTGTACCCCGCTAATAGCGGCCAAAACTCGTTGCTTCTTTAGTACGGGGCTTATCCGCCGGGCATAGCTTAGCTGGAAGTCTCCGTACCAGCGCTCGGCCAGCTCGGCCCGGCCCACCCGGCGGTAGGCTGCTGCCTGCATGGCCAGCTCCAGCGCGTATGGCTGCCCAGCCGGTTCGGCCTTGGCTTTTGCCAGCTGCTTCAGCAGTTCGGGCTGGCTGGCATATATCTCCAGGGGGGCCAGTTTGCCCTTGCCTAGCACAAAGCGGTGCAGGAAAGCCAGTGCAAAGCTGCTGCTGAGCAGGCGGCGGTCTCCTGTAAAGTCGAAAGCCGAACTGAGCCGTTCGGAATTTGCCAGTACCACAAATGCCAGCTCGGCTTCGGGCACCAGCATCAGCAGGCTGCTGCATCCGTCCCATATCCCGTAGTGATACACCACCCGGAGGCCTGCGTACTCCTGCACAAACCACCCCAGGCCGTATGGCAGCACCTGTCCCGCCCGGTTGGTCTGTGCGGTCCACATGCGCTGCTGTGTTTCAGGCTTCAGCAGTTCGTTTCGCTGCAGGGCAGCCGCATAGCGGGCCAGGTCTTCCACACTGGCTACAATACCCGCCGAGGCACCCGTGTAGCCCTGGTAGTGGGTGGGTTCTATCTTGCCCCGCCAGGTGGTGCGGTAGGGGTCGGCCACATCGGCATACACAGCCTCCATACTCAGGTCATTCCCGGCATACACCTTGCCATTTGCAAAGGCGGTGCGCGTTAGGCCCAGGGGTACAAACACATGCTCCACCCAGTAGGCCTCCAGGTCCTGGCCGCTTACCTGCCGTACAATATCGCCCAGCAGGCCGTAGCGCATCCCGTCGTACAGAAACTGCTCGCCCGGTACGCCCTGGCTGGTGTGGCTCAGCAGGTGGCGCACCCGCACCGCTGGTGGCAGGGCCAGCCCATACTGGCTGGCGGGGGCATCCAGGTCTATCTTTCCCTGCTCCACCAGCTGTAGCACCGCTACTGCGGCAAAGGTTTTGGTAACGCTGGCAATGTGAAAGGGGGTATGTGGGGTAGACTCGATCTTTCGCTCTACATCTGCATAGCCGAACCCCTGGCTATACACCAGCCTGCCCCGATATACCATGGCGGCCCCCATGCCGGGTATGCCCAGATCGGTGCGTAGCTGGTCCAGATATCGGCTAAAGTCGGCCAGGCGGTCACGGGGGGTGGGAACATCTTCCGGGTCGAACGGATAGGCCGATACGACCGTAGGCAACACACACAGCAACGCAACCAGCACCTGTATCACAATCCTACTGCGAGCCATAGCCTAAGATACGACAGAAAAAGCAGGGAAACATGCCTGACTCAGTCCTAATACGAAGGATTTTCGAACACGAAGCAGCCGAACATGCAGCCGCTGCTGTGCACAAGTGGATGAAAGAGCCTGTGTGTGCTGCAAAGGCTAGTACGCCAGGCCTACACGGTGCCCTAGATAGGCACACGCCAGCGCCTCGCTGGCCAGAAAATGCGCACAGTCGGCAGCACTTATCTGTGTACCGCCATCGGGCAGGTAGTCCCGCTGGGCCCGATAGATGCCGGTGGCCTCGGCGCTGGGCATGTAGGGCGGGCAGGCCATTGTCCAGTCCAGGCCCGACTTGAGCAGGATCTGATATACGCGGTAGTGGTCTTGGGTAACGTGCTGCAAGAACGGCGGAAAATCTGCCGCCTCAGCACGCAGTCGGCGCTCATCCAGCTGCAGGATGCCAGCCCCGCCCACCGTGAGTACCCGGCGTATGCCCTGCTGCTGCATAACGGATACGAGCTGCTGCATGGCCTGGCTCATCAGGCTGATGGGCTTATCCATGGCCCGGCTGCCCAAGGTGGCAATCACCACCTCCATACCTGCAATTGCCTCGGCCAGCTGATCTGTATTCAGCGCATCGCCCGTAAAGAAGGAGAGCCTGGGGTGGCGTAGCAGCACCGCATCGGCATGCCGCACAAAGGCGCGCGCCTCGTGCCCCTGCTCCAGCAGCTGCAGCAGGACATTCTGTCCTACCCTGCCGCCCGCCCCGATTACTACACACTTGGCCATTATCGGATATAGATGTTGAGCTGAATGATATAGCGTCTATTGCTGCATCAAGTTACAAAAAATGCGCACCAGGGTGCTTTTAGGGCTCACTTTTTTTACCCTTTGTAAAATGCACCCACTCCTGCATACGTGTGGCTGGCACCCACCCTGCCTAGGTAGTGGGTAGCAAAATAGTAAAGGTAGTGCCCACGCCCTCCTCGCTAGCTACGCTTAGCGTGCCGCCATGTAGCTGCACAATGCGATGGGTGATGCTGAGGCCCAGGCCGGTACCCTTCTCGCCCTGTGTACCCTTGCGCTGGGTGGCACCAAAGCGCTCGAATAAGCGGGGCAGATCGGCCTGGGGAATACCCATGCCCGTATCGGCCACCCGTATGCGCACATAGGGGGTTCCATGCTCTTCTACCGCATCTGCCACCACGGATACGGTGCCCTCCGATGGGGTGAATTTGATTGCATTGGCCAGCAGGTTGCCTAGCGCCTGGCCCAGCTTGCTGGCATCCAGCCTGGCGGCCAGTCCCTCGGGTGCTTCCAGCTGCAGCCGTAGCTTCTTGCTTACCACCAGGCCCTCGTAGCCCTGCACTAGCTGCTCCAGAAAAGGCCTTAGGGGCTTTACACTCGCCTCCAGCTGGCCACTGTGCTCCAGCTTGCTCAGGTCCAGTATGTCGTCTACCAGCCTGAGCACGCTGGTGATGGCATTGCGGATAATGCCTGCAAAGCGTGCCACCTGTTCGGGCTCGGCCATATCGGGGTCCTGCATCAGGGCAGTCAGCTCGCGTACCCCGGTCAGGGGGCTGCGTATGTCGTGGCTGGCTATGCGTACCATCTCCTCCATTTGCTCGGTGCGGGCCTTTACCTTTTCCTCCAGCCCCTGTATCAGCTGGTAGTTCTCCAGGGCAATGGCTACGGCACCGGCCAGGATGTCGATCAGCGCCTGCTGATGGGGCTGCACCAGCACGGCTTCACGCTCGGCCTCCAGGTATATGATGCCTAGCAGCACCCCCTGGTTCATAAGTGGCACGGCGTAGTAGGCCGCCCCGCCGTGCTGGCCGCGCTGGGGCCCGGGCTGCTGCTGCACCTGGCCCAGCAGTAGCTCGGGCAGGGATACGGGCTGAGCCGGCGGAATGTCTATGGCTACGGCTGCTGCGGCCACATCCTGCCTGCCCTCGGCCAGGGGTACCAGCTCCCCCTGCTGCAGCAGGAGCAGCAGGCCGCGGTGCGCACGCGAAAAACGCAGGGCAGCCTCCATCACGGCATGCAGGAGCAGCTCCCGGTCTCGGGTCATGATGAGCTTGCCCGTCGTGCGGTTCAGGCGCGCCAGGTCGGCCTGGTACTGCGCCAGCGCCAGCTGCAGGCCGTAGGCATCCAGGGCACCCTCTATGGTCAGGCGCAGGTCTTCCTCGTTCCACGGCTTGGTCAGGTATCGGTACAGGTCCGCATGGTTCACCGCATTGGCCACGTGTGCCATCTGGGCTTGGCCGGTTAGCATCACCTTCTTGGCCTCCGGAAAAATCCGGTGGGCCTCTATCAGCAGCTGGTCTCCGGGCAGGGCGGGTGTCATCACCTGGTCGCTAATGATCAGGCAGAGGTTTTTGCCCGCTGCCGCTAGCGCTTTCAGCATCTCGAGTGCCTGCTCGCCATTTTCGGCCACCTCTATTTCATATCCCAAACCAGCCCAGCGCTGCTGCAGCTGTATCTCCAGCGAGGAGAGCAGGTTCGGATCGTCCTCTACACAGAGTATTACCCCAGGCTGTGCAGGCAGGGTTTGTGTAGGCAGGTAGTCTTCCAGCACAGATGGCATCATGGGGTTTGGGGTTTGGGGGTTAGGGGTAGGGTAAGGATAAACTGGGTATGGCCTGGGTGGCTCTCCACCCGTATGCTGCCGCCATGCTTATTCTCAATAATGCGCTTGACAATGGTAAGCCCCAGTCCGGTTCCCTCGCCCTTGGGCTTGGTGGTAAACATGGGGTCGAACACGCGGTCGATCAGGTCTTGCGGAATGCCGGGGCCGGTATCGGCAAAGCAAAGCTCTACCACATCGCCCACCAGCCGTGCCGCTATGCGGATGCTGCCCTGGTTTTTCAGCGCATACACGGCATTCATCAGCAGGTTGGTCCACACCTGCTGTAGCTCTTCGGGGTAGGCCTGCAGCAGCGGCAGCTGTGGGTCCATGTCCAGCTGCACCTGTATACCCTGGCGCAGGTGGTAGTCGTACAGGCCCAGCACATTTTCCCAGCTGTCCTTCAGGTCCACCTGGGTGGGCTGGTCTGCATCGGCGCGGCGGTACACGGTGTTTTTCAGCCGGGTAATGATGTTCTGCGCCCGGCCTATACTCTGCTGCACCAGGTTCAGCTGCTTGAAGATGGTACCCAGGGCATGCAGCACGTCCGGCAGGCTGCGGGCATTTTCGTCGCCCTGCAGGAAGGGCAGTACCGGGCCCTCAGACCCCGTATAGCCGCCCTTTACCAGCTTTTGGGCAGCCGTGCGTGCCTCTGCCACCCCTGCTGCCTCCAGGGCAGTGGCCAGGCGTGCCACCTCGCTGCGCTCCTGGCTGATGCTCAGGTTTTCGGGGCGGGTCATCAGCTGCTGTAGCAGTTGCCAGAACTGCTGCTGCAGGGGGGCACTCAGGCGGCCTAGGAATACCGGGAAACGCCGCAGGGTATCGGGCATACTACCCTGCAGGTTGTCTATGGCCGCGCGTATGGCCCCCAGGGGCGAGTTGATTTCGTGCGCCATAATGGGGGCAATCTCGCCCAGGCCCGCCATGCGCTCCTGCTGGGCTATGGTTTCGCGCTGGCGCTCTATCTCGTGGTTTTTGTGGGCCAGGTCTGCGTTCAGTGCTTCAGTGGCCTCTTTTTCCTGGCGCAGCTCCTCGGTGCGCTCCACCACCCGCAGCTCCAGCTCCTGGGCGCGCTGCTGTAGCCTGCGCTGCCGCACCCGCTGTACGCGCCAGCTTACCAGCCACACCAGCAGGGTGCCCAGCAGGCCCAGTGCCAGCAGGAACCACCAGCGCTCGTAGATGGGGGGGAGCATCTGCAGGCTGAGGATGTGCGACGGACCCCAGCGGCCAAAGGCATTGCGGGCCCGCACCTCCAGGCGATAGGTGCCGGGCTTTATATCCAGCTGGATGCGGGGCTCGGTCAGCAGCCGCCAGCCCGCGTCGGCCGACAGGCGGTACTGATACACCAGGCTATCCGGGCTGCTGTAGAAGGGGGCGCGCAGGCCTATCTCCAGGCTCACATTCCGCGAAAAGTCTAGCTGTAGCTGCCGCGTGTTGGCAGGCGGGTAGGCCACCGTTTCATTGCCCTGCTGTAGCCGCAGGTAGGTAAAGCTAACCGGATTATACTGCGCCTGCAGCTGGTGCGATTCGCCAAACCGGTGCAGGGCGAAGAGCCCGCCATAGGTGGCTAGCAGCAGTCGGTCCTTCAGGGCATACAGGCCGTAGGTGTTTCGCACCAGGCCTGGTGCGGCCGTGCTATCCAGTAGCCGGGCCGTACCCGCCTCCAGCTTGTACAGCTGCCGCCCACGCAGGCTCCACCAGGCGCTGCCCTGGGCCACCAGCAGGGGCAGGCTCAGGTCTACATACGGCTCCAGTGCCCGTATACGCTGGGTGCGCCCCCCCACTAGCCGATACACCGCCTGGCTGGTGAGGCAGATGCGTGTATTGCCCAGCATGCGCACCTGGCAGTTATTGGCAATGCTGCGAGGCTGCAGGGGGTTTCGGGCCCCCAGGCCGGACTGGGGGTTCAGGAAGAGCAGGCCCTCGCTGCTGCCTATCCACAGGTTTCCCTGCTCGTCTTCTATCAGGCCATTGAGCCGGTAGCCCGCTATCTGCTTTCCCTGCTCTATGGCCTGCGGATAGCTTACGTCCCGGTTCTTGGCGCGCAGGTCTACCGAGCTGGGCAGGATCCATTTTTTCTGCTTGCTGTCGTAGCGGATTACACCCAGCCAGTTGTCTTGCAGAAAATAGATGCGGTCTGGGTGCAGGCGGCTAGGCAATAGGCGCGAGGCGGCTATGTCCAGCTTTTTCTCCACCTTGTCGCCCTTGATGAGCAGCAGGTGGGTGCCTGTGGCGGCAAACAGGTAATCCTGCCAGCTGGCCAGGTCCAGGATAGAAATGCCCTGGGTACCCTTTACATACCCGAGCGCCCCGGCCTGTAGCCTGCGCTGCACGGCTGCAAAGTCCTGCATCGCATCGGCCACCTCATCGGTTTCGCTGCCATAGAGTGGCCGCTGAGACTGTAGCTCATATCGGGCCTGTGTCTGCTGGTCTATTTCAACCTGTAGCCGCCTGGCTTCGGCTTTCATTTCGGCCAGCAATTGCCCAGCGTTGGAGCCACTTCCCTCCTGTTTTTTGATCTCCAGCTGCAGCCTGCTCAGCTGGCGGCTTTTAAGGCTCAGGGTCTGCTCCAGGCGCTGCAGCCGTCGGTTTTGCTGCTCGCTCAGGGTTCGCAGCCGGTCGTTCTGTACCTGCATGGCGGTACGCAGGCTTATCAGTGCCTCGGGGCTCTCTTCTGCGGCCTTCCTGGCATGCAGGTAGGCTAGGCCATTGTCCTGCGCCAGGTATAGGCGCCCTGCCGGGCTGGGCAGGATGGTGCTGATCTGGGTAAAGGCACCGTCGATCTGGCTGATGGGTACCTCCATCCACACCCAGCTGAGCGAAAACGGATGGGCCAGCCACAGCCGGTTGTCGCGGTCTATCAGGGCTTTGCGTGCCTGGTCATTGGGCAGGTTGGTGGCTACATTTAGCCGGTAGGCCAGCGCCATGCGGTTGGCCGGCAGGCGGTTATACACCAGGCAGCCCTCATTGGCGCTAGCCAGAATCAGCTGCCGATCGGTAAACACGGCATCTACCAGCTGCTCGGGCTGCTGGGGCAGGGATAGCACGCTTAGGCCCTGCTTGCTACAGAGGTACAGCTGGTCGTGCGTGTACAGCAGCGTGCGGGTGGCATCCAGTGGCTTGGCAAATAGAATCGCCTTGCGCGAAAGGCCCTGAAAGGCCGTACTGAGCACCAGCCTGCGGCCCACCACCTGGTGCACACCCTTGCCGTAAAACAGGATGTACAGCTGTCCGCCCAGCTCATACCAGCCCCGGGGCTCATACGCCTGGCCCCAGGCCAGCAGCTGCTCGGGCTTGCCACCCGGAAGGGCTACTCGGTACAGGGCCTCATCGGTGATGAAATACAACTGGTTGCCCAGTATGCGCAGCTGGTAGGTATTGTTCTCCAGCTGTCCGGTTCGGTTGTCTATGTAGGCATTGCCACTCAGCGTATAGGTGCCGGCCAGGGGGTGGTACAGCAGCTGGCCCTGCGCATTGCGGGCCAGGTAGCCCACGCCGTTCTCGGTCTGTAGCCATAGGGTGTTTCGCCTGGCATCCAGGGCCATGCTGCGTATGTGTGCCCCATAGCTGCGGGCGGGCTCGAGTGTGCGGCCATCGAAACAGAATACACTCTTGCCCACGGCCAGATACATAAGGCCTGCGGTGTCTTGCACCAGGCTGTAGTTGGCCCCATAGGGCTCTACGGCCCCAGGTGGGTAGGCCTGGGTACGCACGATAGGCCGATAGGGCTGTGCAGCCAGGGGCAGGATGCCCCACGCACCCAGCCATAGCAGCAGCAGCACATACCGTATGCGAGTCATTGGTGCACAAATTAACCCAGGATAGCTTAACCCAGGCGGTTGAGTTTTCCCTATATTGCCTCTATGCGATGTTTGAAACTGTGGGTAATCCTGCCGGCTGTGCTGTGCAGCCTGTGTACCAGCCGGGTGTATGCCCAGCCGGATAGTGTATGCTTTGTGGTAACCCCTGCCGCTGGTGCTATTCTGTACCGCACGAATGCACCCGACTCGGCCCTGCTGCTTACCCAGCCCTTTCGGCACACGGCGTTCTGGCTGCCAGAGCCTGCCAAGGCCGTAGTGCTGCTGAAGGCCGACACGCGCGTAGAATCCAGTGAAATAGCCCGACTGCAGGAGGACCTGCTGAACCTGGGCGTACAGCGGGTGCTGACCTACCACCTGGATGCACAGGACCGGGAGCTGGTGCGCCGCTTCGGCCTGGAGCTGCCCGAAGCGACACCGGACACCCTGGTGCTGCTGCTGGTGCGCGACCGAATTGGCTGGTACAATCAGTCCGACTTCCCCTACCTGGAGCGACTACCCAGCCAGGATGTGAGCCTGCTGGGGCCTGCACTGGCCCGCTACCCGGAGCATGTGCTCATCTTCCGCTTATCCAGAGATGCCAGCCGGGAGCTGATGCGGGCACTGAGCCTGGAGCTGGGCCGTACGGGCCGGGTGGTAGAGGGCCTACAGAACACCCTGCCGCAAGAGGAAGCCCTGATGCTACAGGCACCCGAGTGAAGTGTGAACATCAAGCCAAGCGTAGGCCCAGGCATCCGCACCTACTGTACATAATGACCTGCCTGCTACCGTGCAGAAAGCAATCAGGCCCGCCTGGAAGGAATAAAGTAGCTAATACCCAGCTGAATACGCCCCCCCAAGCCTAGCTGAGTGCCCCGATAGTGCTGCGCAATGGGCCGGCTAAGCAGCAGCTGCCAGGCAAAAGCCCCGGTGTAGCACGAGGCACCCACCTGGCCGCTGAGTACGCGCCCGCCGGTGCCAGATAGCCACTCGCCCCGATACGAAACGCCCGCCGTGTGCTCATAGGCCAGGCCCAGGCTAGGCAGCACACGCAGCCGCTGCCCCAGCTGATAGAACAGCTGCCACTGCCCATTGAAGGCACCCAGATACTGAATCTGGTCCGGATTCGGGGCTGTGTGGCGGTACTGTAGCTGTAGCTGGCTGCCCCAGCGCAGGTAGCGCAGGCGCAGCAGCAGGTGCCCCAGCCCACCCCAGGCTGCCATACCGGGCTGCAGCAGGGCAGTAGCCTCTGGCGCCTGTGTGGCAAATCGGCCAGTGGGCAGCTGCAGCTCGGCACCCAGTCCTAGCTGCAGGCTTAGGCTGTCGGTGTCTGTCCACAGGGGGTAGTACCACGCACCCAGGCGTGCATCTGCCAGCCCCGTGCGCAGGCGCGTGGGGGTGCCCTGCCCCACCTGTGCCCGCGTTTGCCGCAGGGGTACCGCTGCCCCCAGCTGCCAGCGCTTGCCAAGCCATAGCCGGCCACTTAGCTCCCAGGTATGATACAGCTCGTAGTCCGCCCGGGCAAATAGTCCGGCCGACTCCTTAGCCGGGCCGCCGGGCTGATGCAGACTCGGGTCGTGCTGGGTCTTGAACAGCGGGTTGGGCTGATCGGCCACCCCATTGGGGATGTTGTGATAGCCCTGCAGGCGTGTGTACAGGTAGTTTACGCTCAGCTGGTGCGAGCGGTCTTGGGGCAAAATGCCATAGTAGGGGCTGCACACATCGCAGGCCCAGCCTATGCCCGGCACCAGCGCATAGATAACAATCAGAACTGAAAACAGCTTCATGGCTGATAGAAATGAATAGAGAGAAAGTGGAAAACAACCCCCTGTGCAACGCCCATATACCAAGATCCTGGCCACACATGCAGCGGAACAACCGGGCATAACGAGCATAAAATGGTGTACAGGGGCGAGAACCCCAAGTCGTGCTGCACGACAGGGTGTGGATGCGGCCATACACTCCACACCCGGCCCTGTGTAGGGGGGATGCGTAGGCGTAGCCTGGCTCAACCAACTCAGGCCTCTGGGGGTGGGCTGGGCGGAAGCGGGAGCCTGCCTGGGCCAGGCAGCGTAGTCTGGGGCACCAAGGCCCGCGTGCCTGCATACAGGCCCAGGGCTGGGCTTGCCTCCGGCTCCAGGTAGACCGGCACATAGCTAATGAGCGGGGGAGACTGGGGCTGGTCTGCCGCAGCGGCCAAACTATGCGTGCGGCCTTGCAGCTTCTTCTTCAGCACACAGCTGCCATTGCAGTGTAGTGCGGGCCTATCCTGGTTTACACAGTAGCGTTCCGTTAGCTGCTGCTGCCGTAGCCTAAAGGCCAGATAGGGCACAATGGGCCCCAGCAGCACCCAGGCATAGGCTACCATAACCACTAAGGATATCCACCGGCGAGACCGCACGACGCAAATATAGCCGCTAAACTCATCCATCCATAGTATCGCTAAACTCATGCCGCACAGTAGTGCGCGTGCGGCTGTACAGGCGCGCACGGAAAAGTGCTGATTTGCGAATGGTACCTAGTACCTGAGGCGCAGACCCCGAGGTTTCACGGGCCTGTGACCCCATGCCGCTGGCCTTGACTTAGTCAAAAACTCAGGTTATCTTCGGGCCGTTCAACTCTCTGAATCACAGCTATTATGAAACCTTTCAAGTTAATTGTCTCATCATGCCTTGCGCTGCTCATGTTTTTCTCCTGCAAAGAGGCAAAGGAGGAAAATCAGGCTCAAGAAACGATTCAGAAAAAAAGCAAAAATACTTATCCGGCTACTAACCCATTCTTATCGCAGGGTATATACGGCGTAACACATGTTAACTCAGGTCAAACAAACTGTGTGCCTTATCACATAAAGGATGGAAACTATACCACAGATTTAAACCAGCTTAAGCCTATTTGGGGTGGTCCAGTAAACAACGTGACCTATGCTTCAGTTAATAAAGATTATATGTGGTCTGTTTCAACTGATCGCATAGCCCTAATTGATAAAAGCAACAAGGGCTGGGATCTGGTTACTGATATAGATCTGCCAGGAGCAAAGCGCTTGACTGTAGAGCAACTAAAGTCTATTTCTGATGTAACCTATACTTCATTGGAATCCGCTTCTAGCCATCTAAAAAAGATTCTGGGGCCGGAACCCGGCTTGGTATTGCCAGCAGGCATATATGCACTGGTAAGCTCTGATGATTACGTATATGCCAATGCAGGAACCATTGTTTCTGCCATAGGTCTAATTGACAAGGAAAATCCTAAAAAAGGATTAGAAGTAAAGTATAAATTTGACGTTTCTTCGCTTATTCCTAAAGCCGAAGTAGCACCTGGTGTAAAGAGAATTAATATGGTGGGTATGAACATGACCTATGACGGCCATATAATAATCGGGGCGGTTAACGGGATTGCAGTAATTGACAAAGAGCTAAAGGGTCCAGGTAAGTTTTATGCATTCAATGAATCGGAACTGTGCACCAACTCGATGGCAGTAGACGAAGAAAATGGCATCTATGTAGCTACGGGTAGTAAAACGCCCAAGGGAGATGGCATGATGCGAAAACTGGTGTGGACCGGTACAGAGATTTCGGATAAAGAATCCGATGGTGCTTGGATATGCCCCTACACGGGTGGAGATTGGCCCCCAGCTATTAAGGCAGGAACCGGAGCCGGTTCAACCCCAACTCTAATGGGGTTTGGAGACGACAAGGACAAACTTGTTCTTATTACGGACGGCCAAAACAGAATGAATCTAGTTGCCTTTTGGAGAGATGAAATACCGGCTTCTCACAAGAAAAGGGAGGGAACAAAATCCAGAAGAATTGCCGGGTATATCCCGATAAAAGCCGGATTACCAGAAGACAGAAAGTGGATACAGTCTGAACAGACAATAATCGTAAATGGCTGGGGTGCATTCTTAGTTAATAACCTTATTGATGAAGGCCATCAAGATCGGATTATTGATATAATGACCATTGGTCCCGTTCACAATGGTCCGATGGGAATGGAAAGAGTTGAGTGGAATCCAGACAAGAATGAATTTACGTCGGTTTGGACAAGAAATGATGTTGTTTCTATAAGCATGGTGCCATTAGTTACCAGCGGCTCAAATATGGTGCTGGTCAATGGATATACAGCTAAAAAGGGATGGGAAGTTACCGGCCTGGATTGGGATACAGGCAAAACCAGAACGAGAATTGAATTCGGACAAACCAACAGGGGGAATGGTGCCTATGCCATTCTCCAGCTTCTGGAAGATGGGGATTTGCTCTTTAATTCTGTCATCGGGCCCTATAGAATCCCCCTTTCGTCAGCCCATTCTGGCAGCCTGCATAAGTAATATGTGTACAGCTAGTCTTCTTGTCTTCCGCCTTGATTAATAAAGTTCAGGCTTCTTTCTCCGTGCCTTGCCAGGCTAGCGCCGCCTTTATTTTTGGTTCTTGTCAGGCTCATATTCCCAAGTTGAAGTGTACTTTTTCTTGATAAAAAGCACCAAAAATCAAGGGCTGTGCCAGGCCTTAGCAGGCGGCATTTTCGCGAGGACGATGTGGAAACAGCAGGATGAAACCCGCGATGATACCCACGGGGGGTTCCCGCCAAAAAGAACACACTTCGCTCAAACAGCTTTTTGTTTTTCCGCTACGGCCCCGTCCCCCTTCCGGGCGCTAGCCTGGCAAGGCCCATTTGCAGGGCGTGTTCGGGATAATCCCCGCACGGGTAGTGCGCCGCACCTGCGGTGCATAAAGCCCGGTTCGTGTTGGCTAAGATAAATGAGCCGAAAGCCGTACCTTTGCAGCCATGCGCGTAGGCATATTTTTTGGCGGCCTGTCCCGCGAGCGAGAGATCAGTTTTGCCGGTGGGCGCACGGTGTTCGACCTGCTGGATAAGTCGCGGTTTCAGCCCGTACCCATTTTTGTAGACTCGGTGGGTCGGCTCATCCTGCTCCACTGGCCCAACCTGTACAAGGGCAGCATCCGCGATTTCTATCCGCCGGCAGCCTACACACCCCACACCGCCCTTCCTTTTCAGTACTATGCCGAGCAGCTGTATCCGGAGCTGCAAGACCACTGGACCGAGCTAATGCAGGCCGTGGGCAGGCCGCTGAGCTGGGAGGAGCTGCCGCAGTACATCGATGCGGCCTTCCTCACCCTGCATGGCCTGGGCGGCGAGGATGGCAGCCTGCAAGGCATGCTGGAATGGCTGGGCATTCCCTACACCGGCTCGGGGCTATATGGCTCGGCGGTGGGCATGGATAAGCAGCGACAAAAGCAGCTGATGCAGCTGGCGGGCTTCTCCACCCCCGCCTATGCGGTGGTACAGCTGGCCGAGAGTGCCGAGGAGTGGCATGCCAAGGCTGCCCAGATTGGCTACCCCCTGGTGGTGAAGCACCCCACGCAGGGCAGCAGCATAGGCGTACGTATTGTGCAGCAGGCCAGCCAGCTGGCCGATGCCATCTGGCAGTGCAGCTTTCGCTACCTGCACCGGGCGGCTGCCTGGCACGCGCTAGACGAGGCCGATAAGCTGCAGCAGCTGCACCGGCTTACCGATATTCGCCATAGCCTAGGGCTGCCCCTGTATGTGCAGCTGGACGGCGAGGAGCGGCTAATCCATAGGCCCGACGTGCTGCTAGACCTGCTGAACAGCCTGCAGCAGGATGCCCTGCTACGTGCCGCAGACAGCACCGACAGCCTGCTGCTGGAGGCATTTGTGGCGGGCAGGGAGTTCTCCGTCATTGTAATAGAACAGCCAGATGGAAGCCCGCTCGCCCTGCCCCCTACCGAGATCATTAAGGGAGCGGAGGTATTTGACTACCGCAGCAAGTACCTGCCGGGCATGAGCCGAAAGCTCACCCCCATCCGGATGGATGCCGAGGCACTGGGCGACCTGTGCCGACAGGCCGAGGCCCTGAAGGACTTTCTGGGCATAGAGGTATATGCCCGCCTGGATGGGCTGATAGACAGCCGGGGCCGGGTGTACTTCAACGACCCCAACACCACCTCGGGCATGCTGCCCAGCAGCTTCTTCTTCCACCAGGCGGCAGAGGTGGGGCTGCACCCCTCGCAGTTCCTTACCTACATCCTGCAGCGCTCGCTACAGCGGCGGGCGGCCCACCCGCGCATGCCCAGGCAGCCCCTGGCCACCTGGCAGCAGGCCCACGCCCAGCAGGGCCACAAACTGCGCGTGGGGGTACTGCTGGGCGGCTACAGCAGCGAGCGGCACATATCTGTAGAAAGCGGGCGAAACATCTATGAAAAACTGAGCGCCAGTACCGACTTTGCACCCATCCCCATCTTTGTGCTGGATAACCTGCGGGCACCGGCATCACTGGGGCTGGAGGGGCGCTTCAGCCTCTGGCAGCTACCCATACACATGCTGCTGAAAGACAATGCCGACGACATTGCCGACCGCATACTAAACGGCCTGCTAAAGCCCGAAAGCGATGCCGGCATAGCCGCCATGCGGCAGCGGGCCGAGCCGGTGCGTGCCCTGCTGGGGGCCGCAGCCCCGGTGCCACCCCGCCTGCTGCAGCAGGGTGAGTGGCGGCAGGTAATGGACTTTGCCTTCATAGCCCTGCATGGCCGCCCGGGCGAGGATGGCACCCTGCAGGCCCTGCTGGAGCAGGCAGGCATACCCTACAACGGCAGCCCCGTGCCCAGCAGCCAGATCACCATAGACAAGTACGCCACCACCGAGCTGCTGATGCAGGCCGGACTACGGGCGGCCCGGCACCAGCTGGTACACAAGGCCCAGTGGCAGCAAGACCCCGAGGCCGCCTGCGCAGCCGTAGAGGCCACACTCCCCTACCCCCTCATTGCCAAGCCGCACGACGAGGGCTGCAGCAGTGCCGTGAAGCGGATAAAAACGCGTGCAGAGCTGGTAGCCTACGCCAGCCTGATGTTTAGAACCGAAGACGCCCTGCCAGCTGGCCCTGCCCAGGTCTTGAACCTGAAAGCCGGGGAGGAATTCCCCCACAAGGATACCTTTCTGGTAGAGCACCTCATCCAGGGACAGCCAGGCGAGCGCTTTATGGAGGTAACCGTGGGGCTGCTAACCCACCGCGAGGCGGGCGTCATTCGCTACGAGGTGTTTGAGCCGAGCGAGGCCCTGGCTACCGGCGAGGTACTGAGCCTGGAAGAGAAGTTTCTGGCTGGCGAGGGCCAGAACATTACCCCCGCCCGCTTCAGCAGCAGGGCCAGCGAGCAGGCTGCCATCAGCCAGCTGGTAAGGCAAGAAATAGAGCAAGCCGCACGTTTGCTGGGGGTAGAGGGCTATGCGCGCATAGATGCCTTTGTACACATCCCCCCCGGAGGGGCGGCCCGTGTTTCATTTATCGAAGTAAACTCCCTACCTGGTATGACACCTGCCACCTGTATTTTTCACCAAACAGCCCTGGTAGGCTATACACCCCTGGACTTTATGCGCCGAATCATTGCCTACGGGCAGCAGCGCATGGCCACCCTACCCACTGCCCCATGAGTGCAACACCCCCACCCCCCAACAGCAGCCAGCCGGCACCAGCAGGCCGTCCTCCCGTGCTTGAATACCTGAAGAGCAAAGAATTCTATGTCCTGCTAGGCATCATCCTGGGCGGGGGTCTTTTGCTGATGCTGATATTTTTCTACCTGCTACTGCCCCTGATGACCAACCACAATGAGCAGCTGGAGGTACCCCGGGTGGCCTCAGACACAAAGACCGAACGCTTTGTAAGCCTGGAAGAAGCCGAAGCACGCCTGCTGGAAGTAGGCCTGGCGTATGAGGTGATAGACAGCAGCCAGTATGTGCCAGAATACCCCCCCCTGGCAGTAATAGGCCAGGAGCCCGAGGCAGGTAGCGCGGTAAAGCCGGGCAGAAAAATCTACCTGAAGGTAAACCGCGCACGCGCCCCCATGGTTAAGTTTCCAGACATTGTAGACCTGAGCTATAGCCAGGGCCGCTACACGCTGGAGAACTGGAGGCTACACCTGGGCAGCACCCGCGTAGAACCGGGCTTGGGAGACAACCTCATCCTGCGTGCCTACTACCAGGGCAGGCAGCTATCAGCGGGCGACCTGGTACCCGAGCAATCGAAAATAGACCTGGTGGTGAGCCAGCAGGCCGAGCGGGGCAAAATGAAAATGCCAGAAGTAACCGGAAAGCCCATAGACCAGGCCATGGCAGAACTGCAGCGCCTGGGCCTAATGCCCCGCCCCCGCTTCCGCACGGGCGGCGGTCCTGCTGGCGTTGTGCTCAAGCAGATACCGGCCGCACGAGACTCGGTGGCAGAGGGGAGCGTGGTTATTCTGGAAATAACAAAATAAATCCATGATACGCCCGAGCTTCATCCTTGCCTGTCTGCTCTGCTTGCTCTCTGCCAGTACCCTCCGCGCCCAGTGGGTGCTGGATGCCGAGCCTGTGGGTGCCACCCCCACCCGGCAGGAGGCTGTAGAAACGGGCTTGTACAAAACACAGGATACCGAGCTCCTGAAAACCATCGGCCTGCGGGGCACCTGGCCCGGCCTGGAGCTATGGATCAATCGCTTCGACACGACCGGTACTTTTTCCGATACGCTGTACTTCTTCCGGAGCCGTACCGTAAAGCGTACGCTCAATCTGTCTGTCAATACACCCGACCTGGGTGTATTCACCTTTGATGGGGTGGATGCCACCGGGAATACCTATGCCAGAACACTCCTTAACGGAAAAACAGACAGCCTGGTCAGCCATCTTATCAAGCTGGACAGTGCCTACCAGGATGGCATGGGGGGAACGCGGGCCATTACAACGGCAGACAGCCTCTACTTCTCATTTGCCTACCAGGCAGGGGGCCTGGCCGATAAGCCCGAAGAGCAAGACAGCCTGGTGCTCTATTTCCGAGACACCACTACCGTGGGCGGCCCGCGCTGGGTACCCGTATGGCGTACTACCGGTGCGGGGCTGGATCCCCAGCGCTTTTATCGTGCCCTGGTATCCGTATCCGATGTGCGCTATCTGCATGCCCGCTTCCAGTTCAGGTTTATCAGCTACGGCAGCCAGAATGGCGTGTTCGATGTATGGCACCTGGATCAGCTCCGGCTGTATGTGGGGGGCACGCGGTTAAACCCAAACCCGATACCGGATCTGGCAATCTCTGCCGTGCAGGCCCACGTATTCGGCCCCTACACCCGTGTCAGCCGGTATCAATACCCGGCGGGCTATCCGCAGGGCAGCCTGCTGCTGGAGATAACCGGAAACCAGCCTGCCACCACAACCACTACGGCCACGGGCACGCTGGTTTTTGAGCGGAACGGCAGCAGCCAGGCACTGGGGCCCAATGCGGTGGCCGTGCCCGCAGACGGCGTGCGGGCCACCACCGGCTTCTCCCCCACCCCCCAGCCGCTGGGCAGCCAGGCAGATAGCCTCACCTTTACCCTTACCCTACCCATGGGGGCCGCAAACAACGCCGATACCCGTCGCCAGAATGACCAGCTGGTGTATCGCACCGGTGTGGATAGCGTGCTGGCCCTGGATGATGGAGAGGCAGACTCCGGCTTTGGCCTGAACACCAGCTTCCGGCAATCCTTTGGCCAGATTTTCCGGCTACCTGCTGGCTCAGACACGCTGCGGGCCGTGTGGCTCAGCTTTATACCCCGCTTCACCATTGCGGCTGGAAAACCCCTGGAACTGGTAATCTGGAACCGAAAGGCGAATAACCCCGACTCGGTTTTGTACAAACAAATCGTGAGCGTGAACTATGGAACCGCCTTCAGCCACTATGAGCGCTACCGGCTCAACCGCTCCATCCTGCTGCCCGACAGCTTCATCCTCGGCCTGCGTCAGTTTGATGACGTACCCATCAACCTGGGTATAGACCTGAACTATGACTACAACCAGGGCAGAAATGTGCTGTATGACAATGAGGGCAAATGGGCCGCTACCAGCTTTGCTGGCACACTGATGATCCGGCTAGAGATGAATGGTGCCGGCTATATACCGGTTAGCCGCCGGGCAGCCGCTGGCACTGCGCCCGCTGCTAGCCTATACCCCAACCCGGCTACGCAGCTACAGCTGTACTGCCCAGCCGACTGCTACTACGAGGTGTGGGATGCCACCGGCCGGATGCACCTGGCAGGCAGGGGCCAGCAGGGGGTACAGCTCATTGCAGGCACAGACTCCCTGGCACCTGGTGTATACGCTGTGCGCGTATACATGCCCAACAAGGCAAGTGCCACCCAAACCCTGCTAAAATGGATAAAGCCCTGAAACTGGATGCACTGGCGATAGTAGCGCACCCCGACGATGCCGAGCTGTGCATGGCAGGCACCCTGCTAAAGATGACCGACGCTGGCAAGCAGGTGGGCATAGTGGACCTAACGCGGGGCGAACTGGGTACCCGTGGCAGTGCCGAGCTGCGAGACGAAGAAGCCGCCAGGGCATCCGAGCAATTGGGCTTGGCTACCCGCGTGAATCTGGATCTGGGAGATGGTTTTTTCGAAGAAACGGAGGAAACCCTCCGCGCCATCATAAGCCAGATACGGCACCTACGCCCGGAGGTAGTGTTTAGCAACGCGCCATCAGACCGACACCCAGACCATGGACGGGGACACAGCCTGGTGCACCGTGCCTGCTTCCTCAGCGGGCTGCCCAAAATAGAAACCCAGTGGCAGCAGCAGCCCCAGGCAGCCTGGCGACCCAGGCAGGTGTTCTCCGGCATTCAGGACCACTACCATACCCCCAGCTTTGTGGTAGACATAACCGACTACTTTGCGCGTAAGCTCGATGTCATCCGCTGCTACAGCAGCCAGTTCTACAATCCGGAGAGCAACGAACCCGAGACCCCTATCAGCAGCCTCAGCTTCTGGAAGCAGCTAGAGGGGCGTGCGCTGGAGTATGGGCGCATGATGGGCGTAACCTATGCCGAGGGCTTTATCTCTACCCAGCCTATAGGAGTAGAGAGCCCCCTACAGCTGCTATAGCCCCCCCTTTAGGAGCCACGCGCGGCTGGGCAAGAGTTGCCCCATGTGCGCACCAGCAGCGGGTTCTACCAGGCACAATCTGCACACAAAAAAGGGGAGCCTTGCTGGCTCCCCTGGGGTTTGTATGGGTTTATCCGGCAGTAGCGGACTAGCGCTGGGCAATGCCTACATAGTCGCGCTCGGTTTCGCCGGTATAGATCTGGCGCGGGCGGCCAATTGGGTCTCCGGCTTCGCGCATTTCCTTCCACTGGGCTATCCAGCCTGGCAGGCGGCCCAGGGCAAACATGACGGTAAACATCTCCACCGGGATGCCGATGGCACGATAGATGATGCCGCTGTAGAAGTCCACATTGGGGTACAGCTTGCGCTCCACAAAATAGGGATCGTTCAGGGCCACTTCTTCCAGCTTTTTAGCAATATCCAGCACGGGGTCGTGTATGCCCAGTTTGCTCAGCACTTGGTCGCAGGCCTGCTTGATGATGCGGGCGCGGGGGTCAAAGTTTTTGTATACCCGGTGGCCAAAGCCCATCAGGCGGAAGGGGTCGTTTTTGTCCTTGGCCTTCGCCACCCACTTGTCTACATTGCCACCGTCCAGCTTGATGCGGTCCAGCATCTCTATCACCTCCTGGTTGGCCCCGCCGTGCAGCGGGCCCCACAGGGCACATATCCCTGCGCTAATGCTGGCATACAGGTTGGCCTGGCTACTGCCCACTATACGCACCGTGCTGGTGCTACAGTTCTGCTCATGGTCGGCGTGCAAGATCAGCAGCTTGTCCAGCGCATCCACCACCACGGGGTCCACGTCATACTCATAGGTAGGCATGCTGAACATCATGTTCAGGAAGTTGCTCACATAGTCCAGCTTATTTTGCGGATACACATAGGGGTGGCCCACATTCTTCTTGTAGATCCAGGCTATCAGCGTAGGTAGCTTGGCTATCAGGCGCGTAATGGTCAGGTCTACCTGCTCGGTGGGGCGGTGCGGATCCAGCGTCTCAGGGTAGAAGGCGCTCATGGTGCACACCATGCTGCTAAGTATGCCCATGGGGTGAGCCGTGTGCGGAAATCCGTCGAAGAATTTCTTGTTATCCTCATGGATGAGCGTATGGTTGCGGATACGGCTCTTGTATTCGCTGAACTCATCCTGGGTGGGCAGCTTGCCGTAGATCAGCAGGTAGCTTACCTCCAGAAAGTTGCTCTTCTCGGCCAGCTGCTCTATGGGGTAGCCCCGGTAGCGCAGGATGCCCAGCTCGCCATCCAAAAACGTAATGGTGCTCTTGGTACTGCCGGTGTTCTTGTAGCCATTGTCTAGCGTTACCAGGCCAGACTGGTCGCGCAGCTTTGAAATGTCAATGGCACGCTCCTTCTCGCTTCCTTCTATGATGGGGAGTTCGAGGGTAGTATCGCCTACTACAATCTGAGCTTTATCGGACATGGTGGTAATCAAAATATATGTGTGTTAAGGGTGATCAACGGTACAAGGCAAAACTCGGCAAAGCCTGATTGGTTCCGATAGAGTCTTGTTTTTCGGACAAGCAAATGTATTTAATTTTCAACAAAACTAAAACCCAGGTTTGCACATAGTAATTAAAATACTGACTACAAGTCAACTAGCACGAAATCTGCGTTCCTATTCCTGCCCAATATCCCCTGGCGCGTGCCGGAATTTGTATCTTCGTAGCACATGCATCCTGATACGCTAAAAAGTCTGGCCCACACACGGCGTAGCTGCCTCTGCGTGGGGCTAGACACGGACCCCGAGCTGCTGCCCCCCGCCGTGCATGGGGATGTACTGGCCTTTAACAAAGCCATCATAGAGGCTACCCTACCCTACGCCCTGGCCTATAAGTTTAACCTGGCCTTCTATGAGGCGCAGGGGCTAGCAGGCTGGCGGGCACTGGAGGAGAGCCTGGCACTGATCCCCGAGGGATACCTGACCATAGCCGATGCCAAGCGGGGCGATATTGGCAACACAGCGCGGCGATATGCACAGGCATTTTTTGAGCAGCTAAACTTCGATGCCATCACCGTAGCCCCCTACATGGGGCACGACAGCATTTTGCCCTTTCTGGACTATCCGGGCAAATGGGTGTTTCTGCTAGGCCTTACCAGCAATGCCGGTGCGGCAGACTTCCAGCTGCTGAATGTGCAGGGCCAACCCCTGTACCAGCGGGTAATGCAGCTGGCTGCCAGCTGGCTGCATGCGGGCCAGCTGGGCTACGTGGTGGGTGCCACGCGGCCCGAGCAGCTGGCCGAGCTGCGGGGCCTGTATCCAGCTGCCTGGTTCCTGGTGCCAGGGGTGGGTGCCCAGGGGGGCGACCTACAGGCCGTGATGCAGGCGGGCTGGGGCCAGCAGGCGGGCATCCTGGTAAATAGCAGCCGGGGCATCCTGTATGCCAGCAGCGGGCCAGACTATGCCGAGGCAGCCGCACGCGAGGCGCAGCAGCTACAGCTGCAGATGGAGGCCCTGCTGCGCCAGCATGTGTAGAATGGCGCCAATAAGCAAACCGATGCGCGCACATACATGCGTACGGGCGGCTGCTGGCAGGCCTAGTCCTCCCCCTCGCGTCGGTACAGGATGCGTGCCCCCTGGCTGGTGTCTCTGGGCGCTTCCTTCAGCAGGATGCCGAAGAAAAGGCCCAGCACCAGGGCATTGATGAGGCCAGTAAAGAGGTACATCACCACCTCCTCCCGCAGAACCGAGAAATAGTCGTGCGGGCGCTGCCGGGCCTGCTCGATATTCAGGCGGGCCTGTTTTATCTGGATCTTGAGGTCGCTGATCAGCTTGGGCGGTGTATCGGCCTGTTTTTCATAGTAGTCTAGCTGATACTGCTTGGCCGCTATGGCTGTTTCGTACAGCCGAACCTCATAGTCGGGCGCTACCTGCTGGTAGAAATAACTGTTGTAGCCCGCACCCAGCAGGGCAGCCACTACCGAGATGAGGAGGACATGCACCACCACCATGAGGAAGGAAACCTGGCCCGCAGCCTTGCGTAGGCGCGAGATGGCCAAAAAGGTAATGAGGAAGGCAAACAGGATCTTCAGGATCCAGAGCACCAGCCCACTCATGCTGTGGCTAAACACCCAGCCTGTGCTGTAGAACAGGTAGAACAGCCCCATTACCATGCCGGCCAGCACCAGGCCATAGAGGCCAATGACCTTGGGGTAAAAACGCTGCATCAGGCAGTACGCTTGCTGTGGGGGTAGGTGCGCAGGAAGTCTGCACTGGCATACTTCTCCAGTACCGCCTTCCAGGATTCTATGGCCTCGTCGCCAAATATCATGTGCACAGGCAGCTTTTCCTGGCGGGTGGCATCTACCAGCACGGCACCTATCTGGCTGGGGTCTCCGGGCTGCTTGCCATCATGCGTGTCCATTATTCGGCTTAGCCGCTCATTCAGCTCCCGGTAGGGGCTGTCGGGCTTTACGCGCAGCATGGCTTCGCTTTTTTGCAGGCTTTTGCCCGCCCAGTTGGTGCGGTAGGGGCCAGGCTCTACGGCGGCCACCTGTATGCCAAAGGGGGCCAGCTCTTGCGCCAGTGCCTCGCTAAGGCCCACCACGGCAAACTTGCTGGCATTGTACAGGCTCATCCCATTGAAGCCCCGCAGGCCGGCTATGCTGGCCAGGTTGAAGATATAACCGCGCTGCTGGCTGCGCATATACGGTGTTACCGCCTTTATGCAGGCCATCAGGCCAAACACATTGGTCTCCATCTGCTGGCGTATCTGGGCCTCGGTCAGCTCCTCCAGGGCACCCTCCAGGCCATAGCCGGCATTGTTCACCAGCACATCTATATGGCCAAGGGTGGTGTTGGCCATCTCCATTACCGTGAAGCAGTCATCCCACACGTTTACGTCTAGCTGATAGGCTTTTACCTGGTCTCCGTAGGTCTCTACCAGGTCGCGCAGGTCTTGCACCCTGCGGGCCGTGGCCACCACTCGGTCTCCCGCCTTCAGGGCCTCTAGCGCAATAGCCCGGCCAATACCCTGAGCACAACCCGTTATAAACCAGATTTTCGTATTCATCCCACAAGTATAGGGGCTGCACCAGCCCCGGGCAAGACATAAATTAAATTTGATGGGTACATTAAAAAAAGCCCCAATGTGGGGCTTAAAGATTTGTACACGCCGACTGGTGGCGAAGGGGGGATTCGAACCCCCGACCTCAGGGTTATGAATCCTGCGCTCTAACCACCTGAGCTACCTCGCCGGGGTTTTGGGTGTGCAAAGATAGAATGAAAAGCGAACACAAAGTGTGCGGGCCAGGCATTTTGCGGAAAAAGTTTGATGACCCGGCAGGCACCCCACCCACCCACACAAACTGCGGCAACCTGTATTTGTGTCTGGTCGGCGAATTTTCGTGCTCGGCACGCGGCTGCCCCTTACCTTTACTGTATGATTTCGAAGCGCCAGAAGCGGTGGCTCCTGATTGGCATACCGGCAGTCCTCATCCTCCTCATCGCGGCCTTTTGGGTGCCGCGCATGCTCGTGGCCCACTACCTGGATAAAGCCCAAGACCGGCTACAGCATGGATACGGCCTACGGCTGCGTGTGGACGCGTATGAAGTACTGGGCTTCAATGGTTTATCCATCAGGGGGCTGAGCATACAGCCCGAATCGGGCACCGACAGCACCCGGGTACGTATAGACAGCCTACAGGTGCGCTTTGGCTGGTGGAGCATCCTGACCGGTAGCCCACGGGTACGCAAGCTCGACCTGTATCACAGCGATATATACCTGGCTGGCCTACCCCGCCGGAGGCGCGGGAGCGATCGCAAGCCCGCAGGACGCGGGTTTTCTCAGCGGGTTTATCCAGCCATTCGGCTTCTGTTTGACCAACTGCCGGACGAAATCGATATTCGAGACTTTCGCCTGCGCTACCGGAGCAAGCAAGAGGCATTCACCCTGTACATACCCAGCCTGGTGCAGCAGGATAGCCTGGCAGGGCAACTGCACATAGACCAAGTGGCCTACCGCCTGAGCGGCAGGCTGGACGCCGGTGAACAGGCCCTGCAACTACAAATACTGGCGCCCGACACCCGGGTGCGCAGCCTGCCGCTGCTTAGCCAAAAAGCAGGCCTGAAACTGGGCTACCAAAGCCTGCGGGTAGAGCTGGCAGCCGAGGAGCTGGAGCAAGATGAAATTACCCTAAACGGCAAGATAGAAGGCACCCAGATAGGGCTGTATCAGCGTAGGCTGAACCGCGATACCAGCCGGGTAGCCCGCGGCAGCCTGCAGTTTGCCTGCCACATTACGCCTACCCAGTGGGAGCTGGATAGCAGCAGTACCCTGCGCCTGAATGATATACGCCTAAAACCCTACCTGAGGTACGAAAAGAAAGACAGCCTGCGCACCTATGAACTGGCCTGCCGACTGGCCCCCATGCGAGCCCAAGCCCTAGTGGATGCCCTGCCTGTAGGTGCATTTGGGCAACTGGAGGGCATGCAGGCGAAGGGAAAGATTGGGCTAGACCTGCACTTTCTGTACACCACTGCCCGGCCAGATACGGTGGTGTTTGACCTGAACCTGCACAAGGAAGGATTTCGTGTAACGCGCTTTGGGCGTGCACAGCTGGGTATGCTCAATGCCCCCTTTACATACCAGCCGTACGGTAGCACCCGGCGAATGACCGTGGGCCCCGAGAATCCCAACTTCATGGTGCTGGGAGACATCTCTCGCTACCTGATCAATGCCGTACACTACAGCGAAGACGGCCAGCTGTTTTACGGCAATGGCCTGAATCTGGAAGCCTTTCGGCAATCCATTATCAAGAACATCAAGACCCGAGGATTTAGCCGCGGGGGTAGCACGATCAGCATGCAGCTCATCAAGAACGTGTTTCTGAGCCGCGAAAAGACCGTAGCACGCAAGCTGGAGGAAATAATCCTTACCTGGCTGCTGGTGGAAAACCACCTGGTGAAGCCCGAACGCCTGATGGAGGTGTACCTGAACATCATTGAATGGGGGCCGGGCGTGTATGGCGCGCAGGAGGCAGCCAGCTACTACTTTGAGGGCGATGCTACCTTCCTTACGCTGGAGGAGGGCGTATTTCTGGCTATGATTGTGCCCAGTCCACGCTCCTTTTACTATTTCATAAACGACAGCACCTACGCACCCGACAAGCGCCACCAGCCGTATTTTGACATGATGGGGCGCATCCTGCACAGCCGAGAGATCATTAGCGAAGCAGAAGCAGAAGGAATAGACTGCGAGCGGGCAAAACTGAAAGGAGCGGCCCTGGCCGACTACAAGGCCTGGCAGAGACGGAGAAGAAAACCCGAATCGGATAGCCTGCGGGTAGCCGAGGCCGAAGAGCCCGAAAACATACTGCCGGATGAAGCTGATACCGACCCAGGACGGTAGCTATACCCTGGAAAACGCGGCAGGTGTAAGCTACCACAGCCGCGCCGGGGCACTGGGCGAGAGCCAGCATGTATACCTGGCAGCCAGCCAGCTGGCAGTGCGCCTGGCCGCAGGTGGGGGGGGCGGCCCCGTGTGCCTGCTGGAGGTGGGCCTGGGCACGGGCCTGAACTTTGCCCTGAGTGCACAGCTGTGTACAGACCTGGCGGCGCAGCACCCGCATGCCAGCCTGCACTACACCACCTACGAAACCGAACCGCCCGGGCCCGACCTGCTGGCAGCCTTCTACCAGCCACTTCCCCCGGGCCTGCATGCCTGGGCCGAACAGGTATATGCACAGCCAGCGGGCAGCCGGGGGAGCGTGCACTGGGATGTGCGACAGAGACCCTGGCCCGATCTGGCTGGCCCCCACCCCAGCCCAGGCTTCGACCTGATTTACTACGATGCCTTTGGGCCCAAAGATGCCCCCGCACTGTGGACCCCCGAGGTACTAGGCTATACCCTTTCCCTGCTGAAGCCCGGGGGGTGCCTGGTAACCTTCAGCATCAATGGAGCCACCAAGCGATTCCTGAAAACGGGCGGATATGCCTACGAAACACCGAGGGGATATGGCTACAAGCGGGAAATGCTGGTCGTACACGGCTAGCAGGCTAGCAGCTCGGGCATCCGCTTCCCAGGTGGATTTTTTCCGGGCGGAACTAGTGTAGTACCTGGAAGCGCCGGGCCACTACGGCCTGTCCATCTGCCCGCAGGCCCCGTAGTACATACAGGCCGCTACCCAGCCCCTCCAGGCTAATGGTGGCCTGCGTGGCGGGGTACTGGGCCAGGCTGCGGCCTGCCAGGTCGGTAACCTGCCAGTGCGCCACCTGTGTAGCATCTCCCTCCCACTGCACATGCAGCTCATGCCGGGCCGGCACGGGATACAGGTGCAGCAGCGCAGCGGGCGCAACCGCTTGGTTACGGCTGGTAGGCCAGGCAAATACGCCGAATGCATACTCCCCTTCGGGCGGATTGCCCGGCACGCGTATGGTGGTGGTGAAGTCGAAAACCGGAGCGGTGCTCAGCACCTGGTTGGGCACCAGCTGCCAGGCAGTGCCTGCATTGGGGCGATAAAACAGGCGCAGCTGCTGCACAGCCCGCAGGTGGGGGGGCAGCTGCCGAAACCAGCGCAGGTCTCGTGCAATGAAGCTTTCGGTAGCGTCGAAGTCGAAGCGGAAGCCATAGCTGGCGGTGCTGTTGGGCTGCGTGGCCAGGTCGATTCGCCAGCAGTTGGCGGCCATGTAGAGCGTGTCTACGGCCTGGGTGGGGTTGGCATACATGTAGTGCGTATGCAGGCTCAGGTCGCTGCTCAGGGCACTTACCTCCAGGGTCAGGCCTGTGTTCCGCTGTAGGTGGTTTCCGGGGGTGGTTATTACCGCCTGGCGGTGCAGGCTACCATCCAGTACCCGTTCGTTGGGGTCTAGCACCACCGCCCGGGGTTCAAAGGGCAGCGTATAGGTAGCCGTGCTCTGTGTGCCGCCCACCCGTATGGTGTCCAGCAGCAGGCTCAGGTCTGGCCGTACAAAACCCACTTCCAGCAAGAAATTGTTGGATCGGTCGGTTTTTTGAAACAATCCCTGCCCCACATGCAGCGTAAGGTTGGTGTTCGGGCCACTGGCTACGGCACGCACCGAGTCCAGCCGAAATACCACCCATCCGGGCTGCATCACCCATTTGGCAAAGAAGTCGTTCAGATCCTGGCCCGTCTGTGCTGCCAGGAAGTCGCGAAACTGATCGTTGTTGACGTTCTTCCAGCGATACGGGCTGTTAAATAAGGCCTGCAGGGCCGGGAAGTAGGCAGCATCGCCTATCTGGTGGCGCAGGGTCTGGGCCACGGTAGCGCCTTTTTCATAGGTGGTGTTTCCGTAGGTTACCTGATAGGGGATGTTTCCCACGGCAAAAAACCCCTTGTCAATCACATGGCCGTAGTTCAGGGCTCCCCGGTGGCTTGTCTCCAGGTGCTCTCTGGCATCTGCCACACCCAGTTCCTTTTCGCGGAAATAGGATTCGTTCCAGCGGGCAAAGCCCTCGTTCAGCCACATCATGGAGGGCTGCTGGCAGGTGATGAGGTTGCCAAACCAGTGGTGCGCTAGCTCATGCGCCAGCACATTCACATGCTGGCTACCGCTCGCCGCTGCCAGCAGCTGGTCCGACATGGCCACATTAGTCGGGTTCTCCAGGGCGAAGCCTCCGGTAGGGCAGTAGGTATAGCCCACGTGGTCCCAGGCATAGGGGCCATAGTCTGCCTCGAAGATGCCGAGCTGTGCCTCCAGTAGGTCCAGCGTGGCCGTAAGGGCAGCACTGCTGGCATTACGGCTGTGGATAATCAGGTCGATAGCGGGCATGCTCAGGCTCCGCACAGTTTTGGTCATCGGTCCGGCTATCACATTGGCGTGGTAGGGCGCAATGGTGTCCGTCATCTCATAGTGCACGCTGCGTAGCCCCCCCGCAGTGGTGTTGCTCACTTCTACCCCATTGCATACGGCCACGTATTCGTCTTCCGTGTCGATAAAAAACTCGAATATGGCCTTGTCTGTAAAATTATCCACGCAGGGAAACCAGGAGCTGGCAAAGCTGATTTTCTGCCAGATGCCCCCACCGGCCAGGCCTGTAGCAAAGGCATATTCGCCCGAATTATAGAAACCACCCAGGCCCCCGGGGTCGCGCTGTGCGGTGCCACGTACGCCATGGTAGTACACGCGCACCGTGTCCACCTCGTTCAGGGCCAAGGGGATGAGCGTGATCTGTAGCAGGCTGTCATTCGGATAGGTATAGGCCAGTTTGGTTTTATTCTGCACAATGGAGTCCACCGAAAATTTATACAGCTCCAGCTGCACACTGGTCAGGTTGGCCTGCCCGCTGCGAAAGATTACATCGGTATAGCCATCTAGGCTATCGCCGGTAATAGATACCCGCAGGTGCAGGTTATACTTCTGCACGTCTATAGACTGCGCGGTGGCGAGCGAGAGCAGAAAGCTGATAGCCAGGTAAATCTGTTTCATGATAAATAGACCTCCTCAAAAATACGAAGGCTTTTCAGTTTGGTAAAATCCGCATGCAAGTGGTAGCTCATAAAGGCAAACCATTCGTGTAGCAACGAAGCCCGGATGGCTTTTGGTATAGCAATCTGTAGCCGCTCGGCATCGGGGCTGCTGATTAGGCGTGCCAGCCAGCTGCCCTCTGCATCGGGCTGCGTGGTGGGCTGCAGCAGGCCCTGCTCATGCACCAGGCAGTAGGCTGCTGTGGGGTCATAGGGTCCGCCGGCCAAGCTGGGCAGGATGCCCAGTGCCGAGGCCAGTGCCAGCAGGAAGCAGATGCAGGTGTTGAATAGGCGGGCATCGGGCTGGTTGCAGCGCAGCAGGGCCTGCCGGAAGAGCTGGTACAGCTCGGGTGCCTCCTCCTCGGTGTTGGGCACTGCTTTCAGCAGGATCTCGCAGTACAGCTGCACGTAGATCTGGCGCATGGGGTCGGCCAGGATGGTATGGCAGGGGTGCAGCAGGCTGCTTTCGTTCAGGTGCATCAGGTCGTGCCCGGGCCGGTGGTATACCACCACCTCCAGCATAGTGCCGGGCATAAACAGGCTGTGCCTGCCACTGCTGCGGGCACCATACAGGCCACGCACCAGGCAGTCCAGGCGGCCATAGTGCTCAGTCAGCAGGTTGGTTATCCCGCTCGTATCGCGGTAGCGGATGGTACGTAGCACGATGGCGTGGGTGCGTACTAGCATGCTGCAGCAGCCAGCTGGTCGGGTGTGCAGATGCGCGCCTGGGGCAGCTGGCTGGCCAGCCGCAGCACATCGGCTTCCTCTCCATAGGCAGCCAGCAGCCGCGCCAGGCTGGCGGCATCCGGCACGCTGGCCTGCTCAGCACCCAGGGCCGACCGGGGATTTTCGGTAAACAGCAGGATACCCTGTGCCGCCAGGGCATCCTGCAGGGCAGCTAGCACGGGGGCGGGGGCCAGGTGTACACCGGCCTCATTGTGCGGATAGCTAACGATGGCCTGCACCGTTTGCCAGTAGTGCAGGGGCAGCTCGGCCCGCACCTGGGGGGCCTGGCCCTGCAGGAAGCCCCGCTGCGAGCCTGCCAGGATCATATTGGGCACCATGGCCTCGCTCAGCTGTGCGCTGATGCGCTTGCTGGCAAAGTGCAGTGCCTCGGCACCGGCCGCAGGGGCCTCGTGCAGTACCAGGAAGGGACCAGCAAGGCGGGCCGCCTGGCTGTAAAAGTCGCGCATAAACAGGCGATCCTGTACATTGGCCCGGCTGAGGTAAAGGAGTATGGGTTTCATCTATTCCGGATTGACCACCACAAACTGGGTGTGGCCCGCTATCTGGCCGTCTCGGCTGCCAGCCAGTACCAGATACACCCCCGGGTTAACACGTCGGCCAAAGGCATCCGTTCCATCCCACAGGGTGCGTCCGCCCGTGCTATTCAGCTCGCGCACCAGCTGGCCGGTGGGGGTGGTTATCTTCAGCACCGTACCCTCTATGCCACCGTCTATGGTAACCGGGCCAGTGTAGTTGGTAAACACGGGATTGGGATAAACAAAGAGGCTCTTCAGGTCTTTTCGGGGGGCGGTTACATCGGTTTTATAGCTTACCAGGCCTACATCTGTGGCTACAAACAGTTCGCCCGTTATGGGGTCCCAGGCCAGGTCGGTAATCACATTGCTGATCAGGGGGCTGCTGCGGTATTCAAAACGCTGTAGCACCTGGGTGCCGGTGGGGTCTACCAGGAAGAGTCCGGAGTTTTTGGTGGCAATCCACTTACGGTTGGCCCCATCTACCACTATGTCTTGTATCGCGGTATTGCGCAGCAGGCAGAAGCCGTTTACCAGTGGGCAGCTGGCATCCAGCCCAGGCTCCAGGGCATTTGCCACGTCAAAAAATACGGCTACGCCATTGTCTGTGCCAATCCATACCTGCCCATTCTGGTCTTGCACCAGGCTGGTCACGTTATTGGCAGGCAGGTCTCCGGCGCCAGCGCCCTCCTTTAGTAGCCTGAAGCTGCCGGGGCCGTCCCAGATCACAACCCCATCATTTTCTGTGCCAAACCACAGGCGGTCAAACTGATCGATCATCAGGGCCATTACGCGGTCGGCATCTGGTGTGGGGTTGTCATAGGTCTCACATTCGGTGGGGGTAATGCGGGTATAGGGCTGGCGTGTTTTCCACCCCCCGGTCCACAGCGTTCCCCGGCTATCCAGCGCCAGGGCAGACACACGTATGTTGGTGGGCCTGCCCGTAGCGGGGTCTGCCAGCACGCCATCCACACAGCTGTTCGAGGCATCCCAGGCACCCAGGTAGTTAGCATTCCGGAAGCGCAGGATGCCATTTTCGTACGAACTGATGTAGGCTATGTCGGTAGCCTCGTCGTACACACTGAAGCCGAGGTTCCAGAAAGGGTAAGACAGGTTTAGGTCTCCGCCCCGGGGTATTTCGGTCCAGGCCTTGGTACGGAGGTCCAGGTGGTAGAGGGGGCTGTTGTCAAAACAGGGGCCAAATATGCCGTCGGTACCACAGGGAGAAATGTACATCTGCCCATTGCCCAGGGCCAGGTGCTGGGCGCGGCTGTGCCGGGGGTAGAAAGGGGCCAGGTTTATCTCAGCTCCTCCGCCCGTGGGCACGGCTGTCAGCACATTGGAGCCGCTGGCGTGGCCGGTGTAGCGCCCGTCGGCACTGCGCACCTGCTGGTTCGATACTTTTGGGCGGTTTGGGTCCGAGCGCAGGCTCTGCCCGTCGTAGCTCCACAGGGTAGTGCCATTTTCCAGGAGCAGCTCATTGCCCACACCCGATACCCCAAAGAACGGCCGGGTGGTAGGCAGGCCGGCTATGCGCTGCCATCCCCCACCCCGGTGCACCCACAGCAGGCTATCCTGCTCGATAAGGGTGCGGCCCCAGGCGAAGCTGAGTAGGTGGCCAAAAACGCGATTTCCGGTAGCGTTTTGTAGCGGGCCAGAGAGCGACTGGTCTATCCAGCTGGTCTGGTCGGCCAGATTTCGGTTTCGGTTTGCGGCCACCAGCCGGTTATTGGTCAGCAGGGCAAAGATGCTGTCGCCTGTCAGGATCAGGTCTTTTACCCCTACATTCTGGTCATTGGCAGCAAAGCGGCGGTAGCTGGCACGGCTCTCACGGGCGGCTACGTCATACACCACAATGCCAAAGTCGCCTAGCAGATACACAACGTCTCCGGCTGGAACAATGCGTCTGACTGTCTTGGCTGTCAGGTTGTTGTTGCTAAATATATCCGGGATGGCCTCGAAGGAGCCGGGTGCTGCCACCAGGTCTATCATGCCAGACCGAAAGCCCACCAGCACTACGTTGTTCTGTGCATCGTAGGCCAGTGCGGTGGGGTCGTTGCCATGCATGCCGTCCAGTGCGGTGTAGGCCTTGTACTTTTGGCGGGCGGGGTCCAGGTAGGCCAGGGTGGTGGTGCTGATCGACCAAAAAACGTTACCCTGGGCTACCACCTGTACCCCATTGGTGTGGCTCAGGTAGCTGGCCCACTGGCCGGGCGAGGCTGTTTCGCCGCCCTGCTGTGCCCGGGCGTAGGGGGCATACAGGCACAGATGCAGGCATAGTAGCCCGAGTAATCTTGCTGGCATGCCGTTATAACGCGGTTTCGGGGGCGATGGTATCCAGCCGCCTACCGTTTTTGAAATCAAAGATGGGGGACTTCATGAGGCCAGCCTTGTTCAGAAAGTAGCGCACGGCCGTGCCCAGCACACCAAAGCCGTACTTTACACTGCGCCTGAAATTGATGCTGCTGGCCTCGGAGAAGTATTTGGTAGGGCAGGTTACCTCGCCTATGGTATAGCCCGCGTAGGCTATCTGGGCCAGCATCTGGTTGTCAAACACAAAGTCGTCGCTATTCTCTTCCAGGGGGCATTTCTCCAGGATCTCTCGGCTGAAGGCACGGTAGCCGGTATGGTACTCGGCCAGTTTTTGGCCCATCAGCATATTTTGGGTGGCGGTCAGGATGCGGTTGGCAATGTATTTATACATGGGCATGCCGCCCTTCAGGGCACCCTTGCCCAGGATTCGGCTGCCCAGCATAACCGGAAACAGGCCATAGGCTATGGGGTATACCATGGCCTCTATAAGCCGGGGGGTGTACTGGTAGTCGGGGTGCAGCATGACTACGATGTCGGCGTTCTCCTTCAGGGCTGCCTGGTAGCAGGTCTTTTGGTTGCCGCCATAGCCCCGGTTTTTCTCATGCTGTATGATGATGTCGATGCCCAGGCGATGCGCCTCCTGTAGGGTGTTATCCCGGCTCCGGTCATCCACCAGAATAACTTCATCCACAATCTCGGGAATTTCGCTGTACGTCTTTTCCAGGGTGGATGCAGCATTGTAGGCAGGCATTACCACCACCACTTTCTTACCATGTACCATAGGGGCGAATATCTGCTACAAGTATAAGCCAATTTTTGCAACGCTGGGGGACATAGGGGGCACCAACAGGGTGGCGTGGCTACCCGGCCTGCATCCCACCCGCCCTACGCGCTAAAGGAAGTACCGCAGCCACAGGTTTCGGTGGCATTGGGGTTCTTAAAGGCAAAGCCCCGGGCGTTCAGTCCGTCCTGAAAGTCCACCTCCATATTGACGAGGTACAGCATGTGGCGCTTGTCCATTATCATGGTTAGGCCGCCAATTTCAAAGTACTGGTCGTGCGTGTCGGGTGCATCAAAGCCAAGCACATAGCTCATGCCTGAGCAGCCCCCACCCTTCACGCCCACGCGTAGCAGGTGGCCTGCGGGCACCTGTTCGCGCTCCTTTATCTTGTACAGCTCTGCTATCGCGCTTTCGCTGAAGGACAGCGGCGGCTCTATCCGGGTCATATTCTGCACCATATCCATAGCAGCTTGAACACTAGATTTTGTAGAATAGTTTAGGGCAAAGCTACAGAATATCCACCGTAGCGGCAGGCTATTGCAAGGCTTGCTGCCTGGCAGTTGAAAAACCCTGGCCTGCATACGCCCTACTAGCCGTATCTTTCGGCTGGTTAATGACAGATGGTGCCCCACGAGATACAGATTTTGCACACAGGCTACAGGCGCAGGGCACGCAGGCACTACCGGCAGCTCTGGTCCTTGGCCATCACGGCTGCCATCGTGATGGGGCTCAGCTTTTGGCCAGCCCTGTGGCCGGGTGGCTGGGTGCAGGTGATAGCCCGCTCGGTGGCGGGTTTTCTCGTGCTCGCAGCCTTTATCCTGATGTGGGCTGTGCACTACCACAATAGGCGGCGGCAGCGGCTACTACAGCTGCTGGGCACCCAGCCTCACAGCCTTAGGCGCATCCATTTCGAGCTGAAGCAGCGCCGCAAGCAGGCAGGGCGCGTGCGCCTGCTGTTTCGGGTACAGCTGCACCTGGATGGGGGGCTGCACGCCTACTATGCGGTGGAAGAGCGCCCGTTCCGCCAGCTGCAAGCTTACTTCCTGGCCTCTTATCCGGATATAACCCCCACCACCCTGAAGCGGCAACTGGACCTGCTGGGACCGGAAAGCCGGGCCGAGGAGGAGCCGGGCCGGGCCACTACACAGGCCGCGAGCTGACGCGCTTTTTTTGTCGGAAAACATTGCACCAGCCGGGCCCAATGCGCTATCTTAGCCCGCACCAGCAAAATAGCCCTCACCCACCCTGCCTGTTATGATGGAAACGGAAACACTCTCTCTTACCCCCACGGTACGCGGTTTTGTACCTGCCGACTTCAAGCTTACCGACTTTGCCAGCCTGAAGCCCTGGTACGACCGGCTGCTGGCACGCCCCATCGGCTCGGTGGCCGAGCTACAGCAGTGGCTGAAAGACTGGGATGAGCTGGATGCTATTGTGGAAGAGGACAGCGCCTGGCGCTACATCCGCATGACCTGCAATACAGCCGACGAGCAGATTAAGCAGGCCTACCAGTTCTTCATCAGCGAGATACAGCCGCAGCTCTCGCCCATACACAATGCGCTGGAGAAGAAGTACTACGACAGCCCGCACCGAGCGGGGCTGACGGGGCGTGCGTACCAGGTGCTGGATCGTACCATTGCCAAAGACATTGAGTTGTTTCGCGAGGCGAATATACCCCTGCAGCGAGAGGAAGGCCTGACGGCCCAGACCTACGATGAGCTGATGGGGGGCCTGACGGTGGAGCATGACGGGCAGGAGCTAACCATGCAGCAGGCCGGAAAGCTGCTGCAGGAGGAAGACCGCAGCCTGCGCGAAACCGTATACCGAAAGATGGCGGAACGCAGAGCCCAGGAAGCCGAGCGGGTGGAGGACCTATTCGACCAGCTGGTGCAGCTACGCAGCCAGATAGCCCAGAATGCGGGCTTTGCTAGCTACACAGACTATAAGTTCCGGGCCATGGGCCGCTTTGACTATACACGGGCCGACACACAGGCCTTTCATCAGGCGGTGGAGGCGGTGGTAAAACCAATATGCCTGGCACTGAATGAAGAGCGCCGCCATGCCCTGGGCCTGGATAGCCTGAAGCCCTGGGATACAGCCGTAGACGTGTATGGCAAGGGGCCGCTCAAGCCCTTCGACACAGCCGAGGAGCTGCTACAGGGCAGCATACAGGCCCTGCGCAGGCTAAAGCCTGTGCTGGGCGACATGATAGCCAGGATGGACGAAATGGGCCAGCTAGACCTGGCCTCGCGCAAGGGCAAGGCACCCGGGGGCTACAACTATCCGCTGGCTGAGACAGGCGTGCCCTTCATCTTTATGAACGCCGTAGGTACGCAGGCCGACCTGACCACCATGGTGCATGAGGCCGGGCATGCCATCCACTCCTTTGTAACCCGAGACCTGGAGCTGGGCTTCTTCAAGCACACACCCAGCGAGATAGCCGAGCTGGCCAGCATGAGCATGGAGCTGATGAGCATGGACCACTGGGATGTGTTCTACCAGGATGCGGAAGCACTACGCCGGGCACGCATAGAGCAGCTTACCCGCTGCATCACCATCCTGCCCTGGATAGCCACTGTAGATGCCTTCCAGCAATGGGTGTACGACCACCCCACCCACACCCGGGCCGAAAGAAGCCAAGCCTGGGTGGCCCTATACGACCGCTTTCATGGCGGGGTAGACTGGCAGGGCCTGGAGGGACACAAGGAAAGCATGTGGCATAAGCAGGGGCATATTTTCGATGTACCCTTCTACTACATAGAGTATGGCATAGCCCAGCTGGGAGCCCTGCAGATGTGGAAGCAGTACCGGCAAGACCCCGCCAAGGGGCTAGATGCCTACCTGAATGCCCTGAAAAAGGGCTATACCGCTGGTATACCCGAGGTGTACGCTGCGGGGGGCATACGCTTCGACTTCAGTGCACAGGCCATGCAGGCGCTCTTCAGCTTTGTGCAGCAGGAACTGGACGCGCTAAAGCAAACCAAAGTAGCATAAAGGCGATGAAGCCAACACCGATCTGGCGCTCAAGCAGGCTCTCGAACCCAAATGCAAACAGGATGAGGGCTGCAAAACCCAGCTGCAGTACAGTGGGCCGCTGTAGCAGGGGCAGTAGGAGCATGAGCAGTAGTACACACCCACCCACCAGGCCATAGGCCAGGCAGGTCTCCAGGTACTGGTTGTGGGCGTATACGCGGCGCTCCGGCAGCAGCCTCAGCTGCATCTGCTCATACTGGTGGTGCATGGCTACCTCCGTATTGGCCGGGCCATAGCCCAGCAGCGGGCGCTCGGCTATCAGCTGCAGGGCATTGTCCCAGGCGGCAAAACGGCGGCCCATACTCCAGTCGCTCAGATCGCCACCTGCGTGGTAGTTGTGCACGTCTGCCAGGCTAATGTCTATCCGGTGCCGAAAGGCCTCCAGCCCTAGGTAGGCAACAGTGGGCAGTAGCGGCAGCAGCAGTAAGACCAAGATGGCCCACTTCTTTCGGTAGCGATACATTGCCCCAAAACCATACACCAGCAGGGCCAGATAGAGCCCAAATAGCCCCGTACGGGAGCCCACAAAGTGCACATTGAGCAGCAACACCAAAAACACGAAGGCTAGAAACAAGCGGTAGCCCCACCCGCGCGCGCTGCGCAGCAGGTGTAGGCTCCACAGCACGCCAAAGCCAGCTACCACACCATAGTAGATATGCGATACGCGACGGATAACAATGGGGAAGCCCTTACCCTGGCTGATAAGTCGTGTGAGATGCTCGTAGTCAAGCACATAACGAACAATATTACCCAAGCCAACGGCCCCTACGGCTAGCAGAAACAAGATGGGTATCCAGCGCCGCTGCATGGGGCTAAGGGGCGGGGCAAAGAGCAGGCTAAGTGCCACAATTAGCAGCGGTAGCTTGATGCGCACTTCATCCAGCCAGGTGGCGGTGTGATCCAGCCTGCCCGCACGGATTTTGCTCACCAGCCCTTCGCCCACGGGGATGCCCCCCATGGCCGGGTAGAGCCCACCCAGCAGGGCCAGGGCAAAAAGCCCAAGCAGACCCCAGACGGCTGGGCTGCGGCACAGGCGCTGCCCCAGGCTGGCCCAGTGGCTGTGCACGCAGGCCACCAAGGCTAGCAACCCATACCCAATGCTAAGCAGGGCGGGCGAGCTGAGCAGCCCCACGGCCACACAGGCCAAACCCAAACCTAGCACCCAATGCCGCCAGGCGGCACGCCACAGCCCAGCGGCACGCTCCACTAGTCTTTCTGCTTAAAGGTTGCTTTTATCAGATAGATCATGGCAAATATGCAGCCTGCCAGGGCGCAGCCTGCCAGAAAGTAGGGGCGCGTGGTGCCCACCCACTGATCCAGCTTGTATCCCAGCAGTGCCATTATCAGCACATACGACACCATCTGGAGGCCCATGCTGGTGTAGCGCACGTAGCCCTGGTATTTGGGTGGGCCAGGCATTAGTGTGCCTTAACGGCATCGGGCTTGGCGGTGCTGTCCTGCTTGTTCAGCTGCGTCAGCTTGTCCTGTGCGCCCTTGTTTTTGCCCAGCAGGTCTGGCACGGGGGTATTGCGCAGTTTGTCTTGCGCTTCTTTTCCCATCTTACAGCTGCCCGTAAAGATGGCACCGGCCTGCACCGTCATTTTTTCGGTCAGGATATCGCCCTGCACCTTGCCGGTTTCTTGTAGGATCAGCTGGCTACGTACAATAACCGCACCCTGCACCAGCCCCTCTATGGTGGCATTGGCAGCATCTATATTGCCGTCTATGGCACCCTTTTTCCCCACCACCAGCTTGGACTTGCACACCAGGTTACCTACGATTTTCCCTTCTACCCGCAGGTCTCCCTCGCTCATTACATCGCCCACCAAGGTCATGCCCTCGGCTACGATGCTGAGTGTACCCTCGGTGCCCTGGCGCCGCTCTTCCACCTGTTTTTTTGTTGGATTATTGAAAACTGACATTCCTGAAATAATTTTAGAATAAATGCCCTAGGGCACAAAAACGCTAGTAAGATACGTATTTAAGGGGATCTACGGGTTTCCCGTTTTCCCAGATCTCGAAGTGCAGGTGTGGGCCGGTGGATAACTCGCCCGAGTCTCCGGCTGCCGCCACGGGCTCTCCGGCCAGCACATAGCTGCCTACTTTCTTGAACAGCCGGTTGTTGTGCTTATAAATGCTGATGGTATTTGACGCATGCTGCAGGGCAATAACATGGCCGGTGTCATGCGAGTATTCGGCAAAAATCACCCGCCCGTCTGCCGCCGCCACCACCGTAGCATTGGTAGCGGCACTTAGGTCGATACCAAAATGCTCATCCTTTTCGTGGAAGCGCTTCGTCAGCTTGCCCTCCACCGGGTTTACAAACGTATTGGCCTGGGCTCCGCTAAGGCCCAGGGCAGTGGTGCTGCCCGGCATGGTCAGCAGGCCCTCGGCCCGGGCCAGCATGCTATCCGTCTGCTGTAGCTGCAGCACCTGCTGCAGTACCAGCGTAAAGCTGTCCTGCCGCGCTATCTGGTGGGTCAGCCGGTCGGTGTCCTCCATCAGCCGGGCGTGTTCGCGCTTCAGCTGCGCATCGGTGTAGCCGGGTATAAACTCGCGCAGGGGCGTAAAGACGATGAGCACCGAAGTAACAACGATGAGCAGGCCCATAGCCACCACCGATAGCAAAAGTAGCCGACCCAGCGTGAAGGTGTAATTTCCGGCCTGCGCATACGTTTCATTATGGACAATGATGAAGCGGTACGTTTCTTTCAGCTTGGTGCGGATGCGGGATAACAGGCCCATGCAATTACTGAAGTGATGAAAAAGCGTATTTTCGTGCGAACATCTGGCTTTCGCCCCGTGCGCAAAATTACGTTTTTTTTCCTCGCTCTGGCCCTACTGGCCGGGTGCAGTGCTGACAAGGACACCTTTGTGAGCCGAAATTACCACTCGCTGGTAAGCCACTTCAACGGCTACTACCACGCCCACCAGCGATACCTGGAGGGTGTAAAGCAGGTAGAGCAGCAGCCCAGCGTGCCCGAAACAGGTTTTATTTCGCTCATCAGCCTATCCGACCCCCAGGCCGCACAGGCCAGCTACGCCCAGTTTGACGAAGCCACAAAGAAACTGGATGTGCTCATCTTTCGGCACAAAAACAGCCGGTGGCTAGATGATAGCTACCTGCTGAAAGGAAAAATCGCCTTCCAAAAGCGAAACTATTACGAGGCCATGCTCAATTTTGAGTATGTGTTGAAAAAATTCCCCAAAACAGAGCTGGCTGCCGAGGTACTGCTGTGGATGGCCCGGGCAGAACTAATGGCTGAAAATCCCTACCGGGCTTCCGAACTCATCAAGACCATACGCAGCCGGTACGGCACCCTGGAAAAGCGACTAAGGCCAGACATAGCCGAACTGGAGGTAACCCTGCTGCTGCAGCAGGAAAAGTACAACGAGGCACTGGTAATCCTGCAAACCGAGTATCCCTACGTAAAGGGCAGACGACGAAAAGCCCGCTGGCAGTACCTGACAGGCCAGCTGCTGGACGTACGAAACGCCTTCCCCCCGGCCGTACAGGCATTCCAGCTGACGGCAAAGCTGAACGCGAGCAACCAGATGAACTTCCAGGCAAAACTGCAGCTGATCCGGCTGTACCTGAAGTACCAGCCCAATGCACCGGAAAGCACCGAGTACCTGGCCAAGCTACTGCGCCAAATGGCGCGAGACGGAAAATACAAAGAGTACAGAGACCAGATATACTACCAGTATGCCGAGCTGGCACTGAAGCAAAAAGATACGGAACGCGCCCTGAAGTACCTGCGCCGTAGCCTGGATGAGAGTAAGGGAAACCCCCGCCAAAAAACCCTTTCGTACTACCGCTACGGAGAGATCAACTTCTACCAGCTAAACCGGCTGGATATAGCCCAGGCGTATTTTGACAGCGCTGCCACCGTGGCCCCCCAGGACTTTCCGGACCGGCAGCGCATTGTAAACCTGAGCGCCACCCTAAAAGACTATGTGCGCTACCGGCAGGTGATACAGGAGCAGGATAGCCTGCTGAGCCTCAGCCGGATGAACGAAGGTGAGCTGCTGCGCTATATAGACAGGAAGCTGGACGAAGAAGAGCGGCAAAAGGAGCAGAAGCTGGCCGAGCTGAGAGACAAGCAGCGAGAGCTGGAGGCCAGGCGGCTAAATGAGCTGAACCAGAACCTGGGCCGCCCCGGCGACGACTTTAGCGTAAGCAGTAGCTTCAAGTTTGACGACCCCAACCTGGTAGCGCGCGGCGAGGCCGCATTCCGGCGCAGCTGGGGCGAGCGACCGGATGCAGACAACTGGCGGCGCAGCAGCAAGCGAACCCTGGCCAACGCCGGGCAGCAGCGCGAAGAACTGACCGTGGAGGCCCTGAGACCCAGCAGCACCGCCGAGCTGGAAGCACGCAAGGATGCCTACCTGAAAAACGTGCCCCGCACACCCGAGCAGCGACAGGCTGCCAGCCTGGCCATAGCCGATGCCACCTTTGAGCTAGCCAACCTGATGCATCAGAAACTGTTTCTGTACGACTCGGCCGTGGTGTACTATACGCAGCTGATAAAGGGCTATCCCGAATACGAAAACCTGCCCAGGGCCATGTATAGCCTGTACCAACTGCTGAAGGACCTGAAAAAACCGGAGGCGGCAGACTATCGGGCACGCATCCTGGCACAGTATCCAAGCACCATATATGCCCGGCTAATACAGCAGGAGGGCCAGCAGGCTGCGGAGTACGATCCGGACTATGACTTCCAGCAGTCGTACCAAAACCTGTATACCCTGTACGAAACAGGAGACTACAACACCGCCCTGGCCCTGTGCAACTATCTGCTAGAAAGCTCGCTGGACCACCCCGAGGCACCCAAGGTGTACTACCTGCTGAGCCAGCTGCAGGCCCGGATGGACGACCGGGAAGGGATGAAGCAAAGCCTGGAATATCTGTCGAAAAACTGGCCTACGAGCGAGCAAGCCCAGGTGGCACGCCAGACCCTGGCATACCTGAGCGGAAAGACCGAAGCGCCGCAGGCTGCCCCCGCCACAGCAGGCGGAAACACAGCTGATGCCGCCCTGCAGGGGTTTGTAGACCGGGCGGGTAATGAAAGCACCACGGTGGTGATTCTTATAGATCAGGAAAGAGTGAAAAACAGCGACCTGGATGTCATTATGGCCAACTTCCAGAAACAGTATTTTTCCAGCGAAAGCTACCGCGCTATTGTCTTTGCCTACACGGGCCAGAAGGACGAGAAGTACCACATGGTATACGTTACCAAGTTTCAGGACTACAACCTGGCCAATACCTATGTGCAAGCCCTGGCTAGCTATGAGCCCCTAATGGAACTGCTGAAGGGCACGCAGCCAGACGACCGCATCTTCTTCCTGAGTCTTACCAACTTCAAGACGGCATTCTCTCAGCGCCGTTTTCACGACTATGCCCGGTACTACCAGGCCTACAAGCAGGAGATGATCCGGGGTAGGAAGTAGGTGCTGGCACGCCCTGCTGCTAGCCCTTTCGGGCTGCCTGCTCTATCAGCTTCTCAGCCTTTTCGGTGCCCAGATAGCGGTCTATCGCCCCATGCGCCAGGTATAGTAGGGGCGTTAGCAGCAGAGCCAGCAGGCCCTTGTAGGCATAGTTTACCAGGGCAATGGCCAGCACCTGGGGCAGGCTCATCCGGCCACTGAAGTAGAAGGCAATAAAGAGTACCACAAAGCTATCTACCAGCTGGCTAACCAGCGTACTGCCCGTGGCCCGGAGCCAGATAAGCCGCGCACCGGTATAGCGGCGCAGCCAGTGAAAAGCCGTAACATCAGTCAGCTGGCCTACCAGAAAGGCCGCCAGCGAGCCGGTAATAATCCACAGCCCCTGGCCAAAAACCTGATCGAACGCCAGCTCGCGATCCAGGCCCGTGCTGGGATCGGTAGCCCAAAAACCTGCGGGTGCCAGCCACATGGCCCCATACACCATGATGAAGGCATACACCACCAGGCCGGCAGCCAGAAAGCTGAGCATGCGCACCCCGCGGCGGCCAAAGTATTCGTTGATGATATCTGTCATTACAAACACCACGGGCCACATCAGCACACCCGCAGTCAGGTTTATGCCCTGTAGGGGCTGCCCCAGCAGGCTAAACTCTAGCTCGGCAGGCAGGCCCAGGCTGCGTTCCAGGCTGAATATCTTGCTGCCTATCAGCTCGGCCAGCAGCACATTGGCCACAAAAAAGCCACCCAGTAGCCAGAACAAGCGGTCGGATTTACTATTCATGTGCAAAACCTGTGTGGGCAGCGGGGATCGGGATGGTAAGGCCCTCCTGGGCCAGGTAGGTATGGGCAAAGATGGGCCGAGCCTCGGCCAAGAAGGGTTCCAAGTCTCGGTAGCGGGCACTGTAGTGGCCCAGATACAGGCAGCCCACCTGGGCAGCCTGGGCTATCTGCGCGGCCTGTTCGGCCGTGCTGTGCAGGGTGTCTTGCGCACGGGTGGCCTGCTCCCGGAGGAAGGTAGCCTCGTGGTACAGCACATCCACACCCTGTATGTGGGGCACCAGCTCGGGCAGGTAGGCCGTGTCCGAACAGAAGGCGTAGCTATAGGCGGGGTCGGGGGCTGCGTGCACCTGCTCGGGCTGTATTATCCGGCCATCCTCCAGGCTTACGGGGTTTCCCTGCTTTAGCAGCTGCATGTAGGGCTTGGGCACGTCGTGCTTCTTGGCCTCAAAAAACAGGAATTTGGGTGGCTTGGGTTTTTCGCGAAACAGATAGCCCAGGGTGGGTATGCGGTGCAAGAGGGGCAGGGTGTATATCTCCAGCCTGTCGGTTTCATAGGCCAGCTGTGGCGTAGGGGTGGGCTCCAGCTCATGAAACCGGAGCGCATAGTGCACGCTGGAGTGGGTGGAAGCCAGCACAAACTGTACGTACGCCTCCAGGCCAATGGGGCCAATGAGGGTGAGCGGCTGGGTGCGGCTGCCCATGCTCAGGCTGGTAATGAGGCCGGGCAACCCCAGCACATGGTCTCCGTGCAGGTGCGAGATGCAAATAGCGGTAAGGTTACGCAAACCCACGCGGTAGCGCACAGTCTGCATCTGGGTGCCCTCGCCGCAGTCTATCAGGAATGAATGGCCAAAGTGGGTAAGCAGCTGCGCTGTGGGATAGCGACCAAATGCCGGAATAGCCGAATTGGTGCCCAGTATCCGTACTTCAAACATCCAGGGCCCCGGTCATCATGCTAGTCATCATCCTCTTCATCGGCCTCCTCGTCATCATCCCACTCATCATCTGCCTCTTCCTCCTGGTCGTCATCATCCCACAGCTCGTCCTCGTCCGCCTCGTCAAAGTCTTCGTCCCACTCATCATCTCCCTCTGCACCATCCGCTTCTTCCCACTCGTCTCCGCCCAGCTCATACTCTTCCTCCTCATCCTCTATGGCCTGGCCATGCGGGTGGCCTGCACGCAGCTCATCCTCCAGCTGCAGCTCCAGGCTGCCCAGCACCACGGCCTCCAGGGCCTCCTCGCGCGTAGGCAGTATGTTTAGCACGCTGGTAAGCTGAGATATCTCCATCACCTTCTGTACCATGGGGGTAATGCCGTACAGAATAAACTGCCCACCCTTCTGGCTGCACAGCCGGTTGCCCACCAGCAGGGCGCTCAGCCCACTGCTGTCAGCAAACTTGATTTCAGCCAGGTTCAGCACAATGTTTGCGAACCCCTCGCTGTTCAGCAGCACAAACTCCCCCTTCAGGGCAGGGGCAATGCGGCTATCCAATTTCTCCTCATGCAGGTCTATGACCGCTACATGATCTTGCTTATCGATGGCGTACTTCATAAATGACTGACAGGTTGTGGCAATGAGCCAACAAACAAACGATAAAGCCCGAAAGCGTGCAAGTTTTTTTATTCCAAAAATACGCTTTTTAGCCCTTGCACTCGCCTTGCCAGGGCTGGGTGCCTGTTCGGCTATCCAGGCTGGCAGCTGTGTCTATATTACTGGACGCTCCCTGCTCAGTTATCCAGCGGAGCGGGAATTTTGGCGGCATTTTGCGTATTTTGCATAATTAGATTCATTTTTTGAGCCTTTGCAATTCTTCTGGCATGCCAATTGCAGTACGCATACCAGTAGTACCCATACGTAAACGTAATAGACATGAAAAAGCCCTTTTCCCTGCTCATTATCGCCACGGGCACCCTGCTTATGGCCTTTGTACCCGGGCAGCCAGTACCACAGGCACCCCAGCATGCTACAGCACCCGATTTCCCCAGCTATACGGTGAATGCCTTCAAGCTGGGTGAGCAGATTGTGTATCGTGTGCACTACGGCGCCATTACTGCCGGAGACGTAGTATTCCGGGTAGACGACCAGCTGCACCCCTATGGCAATCGGAAGACGTATCGCTTCACGGTATCGGCCGAATCTGCCAGCAGCTTCGAGTTTATCTACAAATACAAAGCCTGGTTCGACACCTATGTAGACGAAAAGGCCCTCTTCCCCTGGCACTACAGTCGTAGCACAAATGAGGGGAGCTATCACTACGAAGACAACGTGGTATTCGACCACTACAACCGGCAGGTAAAGGGCCGAAAGGGCAGCTTCGCCATCCAGCCCAATACGCAAGACATGATTTCCGTGTTCTACTATGCCCGCTGCCTGAACTTTGACCGCCTGACGCCAGGCAAGATCTACAAGATGCCACAAACCTTTCTGGACGACAAGATGCATGCCGGCGCCTTCCGCTACTATGGCAAAGAGGTGATAAAGACCCCGCTGGGCAAGATAGAGACCTACAAGGTGGCCCCGGTGCTGGATGATGGCTCCGTGTTCCACGGCGAAGAGGAGATGAAGATCTGGATATCGGCAGATGCGAATAAGATCCCGGTGCGCATTACCTCGCCCATAGTGGTAGGTAGCATTGTGGTAGACCTGAAAAGCTACGAGAACCTGAATAACCCCTTTACTGCCCTTCAGGGCTAGGTTTTCCTTCCCATGCATACACGCAGGGTCTTGCGGGCTAGCCTGCAGGACCTTTTTTTATGTGTGGAATGCAGGCCGGGCTCGCTATTTTTGGGGCATGAGGCCCGGCAGCAGCACCGCCTACCAGCTATACAAGCTGGGCAGCTTTGGCAGTACGCTGCTATTCAGCATGTTTATGGCACACTGGCTGGGCCGGGGCGAGCAGCTGGATGCCTATGAGACGGCCCTGCTGTACGTAGGGGGCTTCAGTGCGCCACTCGGCTATGCCCTGGGGCAGGTGTTTCAGCAGGGCTACCTGCCACATAGCCGCCTGCTGCCCCACTGGCAGCTGGGCAGCCTGTGGGGCCTGGTGGCCGGCCTGGCAGTGGGGCTGGGCCTGTGGCTTAGCCGCAGCCTGAGCCTACAGCTGGTGTATCCGTCGGCAGTATTGGCCTTTGCCCTCACGGCGGGCCTGCAGCTGGAGCTTTACATCCTGAAGCGGCGGCCTCCGCATAGCTTGCTCATTTTTGCCAGCTGGTACCACGGGGGGTATTTTTTGGCCTGCCTGCTGCCCGTCTACCTGTGGCAAGACCTGGGTGCCAGCCTGTGGGCTGCTGCCGGCGTGGCCCTGCTGCGCTACCTGATCCTTACCCGGCTGCTGTGGCAGGATCCTGCTGCCCCCCGGCAGCGTGCCACTGAGCAGCTGTGGCCCCTATTCTGGCCCGTGCTGGGGGCTGGCCTGCTGGGCATTGGTGCACGGTACTTCGATGGTTTTCTGATCCGCTATGCCGACCCCGATCACTTTGTCCTATTCCGCTACGCCTCGCGCGAGCTTCCGCTTAGCGTGCTGCTTGCCAGCTCGCTCTCGGCCTACTGGGCCGGGCGGGTGGCCGATGTGGGGGGCATAACCCCCCAGCATACGCTGGCCATGCGGCGGGCCAGCACCCGCCTGATGCATCAGGTGTTTCCGCTCAGCATCCTGCTGGTGCTGCTGGCCCCCCTACTCTACCGCCTGCTCTACGGCCCCCAGTTTACCGAGGCTGCGGGTGTATTCAGCCTATACCTCCTGCTGGTTATACCGCGCTGCCTGCTGCCCCAGGCCCTGCTGGTAGGCCTGCGGCTGAATGCCCTGCTACTCCGCATAGCCCTATGGGAGCTGCTGCTGCACCTGGCCCTCTCCCTACTGCTGGTGCACACCCTGGGCTATGCTGGGGCCGCCTGGGCCACCCTGGCGGCCTATAGCCTGGAGAAGATACTACTGGTGCACCATGCCCGGCGCAGGGGTGTGCGGCTGCGCCAGTATCTTTCCATCCGCACCTGGCTGTTGTACAGCCTGGCGCTGGTGCTCAGCTGGGGTGCCAGTTGGCTATTTTTTTCGTGAAAGCGGGGCGCTATGCCTGTTTCTGGCTTGCAGGTGTGGGCCATAGCCAGTACCTTGGCCCCATGCGATACAAGACCCCACCCGCCAGCCTTTTCGAGCGGAACCGTAAGAAGTTTGTGGCACAGATGGAGCCTGGCACGGCAGCACTATTCTATGCCAATGACCTGCTGCCCACCAATGCCGACGCGCACTATAACTTTACCCAGAACTCAAACTTCTACTACCTGACCGGTATAGACCAGGAGGACTGTGCGCTTTTTCTATTCCCCGATGCACCCAGGCCCGAGCTGAGGGAGGTGCTATTTGTGCGCAAAACCAGCCCGGAAATCCAGCTGTGGGAGGGCTGGAAGTATAGCCCGGAGGAAGCCACTGCTGCCAGTGGCATTGCCCACATCCAGTACTTCAGTGGCCTGAATGATTTTTTCCTGCGGCATCTCAATCTGTTCGGGGGCTTGTATCTCTACTTCAATGAGCACGAGCGAAACCGGCTGTACTACCCCAGTGCCAGCCACCAGCTGGCGCACCGCATGCAGCAGCAGTACCCCGGGCACCGCATCCTGCGCGCGGCACCCATCCTGTACACATGCCGGATGCAGAAGGAGCCCGAGGAGCTGGCCCAGCTGCGCGAGGCCATCCGGCTGACAGACGAGGCTTTCCGGCTGGTTTTGACAGAGATAAAGCCGGGCATGAAGGAGTATGAACTGGAGGCGCTGATTACCTACACCTTTATGCGGCAGGGTGCCACTGGGCACGCCTATACACCCATCCTGGCCTCGGGCAAAAACGCCTGCGTACTGCACTATATACAGAACGATGGCCTGTGCCAAGCCGGAGAATTGATCCTGATGGATTTTGGTGCCGAGTATGGCCTGTACAGTGCCGACCTGAGCCGTACCATACCGGTAAATGGCCGCTTTACCGAGCGGCAAAAGGCCATCTACCAGGCTGTGTACCGCGTAATGCAGCGCGCCAAGCAGCGGCTACAGCCTGGCACACTGATGGTGGACTACCTGGAGGCAGCAGAGCAAGATATGGATGAGGAGCTGCTGAGCCTGGGCCTGATAAGCCCGGAGGACGTGAAGCGGATGCCTGCGGGCAAGCATGCCTGCAAGGAGAAATACTTCCCCCACGGCCTGAGTCACCACCTGGGGCTAGACACGCACGACGTGAACCGCTGGTACCAGCCCTTTCGGGCGGGCATGGTCTTCACCGTAGAGCCGGGTATCTATGTAGTGGAAGAGGGCATCGGCATCCGCCTGGAGAATGACGTGCTGATAACCGAGCAGGGCCCGGTAGACCTGATGGACGAACTACGCACCCCCCTAACCCTGGAGGAGATAGAAGCAGCCATGGCAAGATAGTGCCCGGCTGGCATGGCCAGCTACAGGGCTCAGTCCAGCTGCTCCTCTACCAGGTAGCGCGGGCGGCGCTTGGTCTCCATGTATATCTTGGCCAGGTACTCGCCCATGATGCCGATGGAGATGAGCTGAACGCCGCCTATAAAGTAGATAGGGAGCACGGTGCTGGCCCAGCCAGGCACCGTATCCAGCCGCAGGTAGCTGTACAGTGCGTAGCCACTTAGCACAAAGGTGAGCACAAAGGTGAGCAAGCCCGCTACCGTTACTACGCGCAGCGGTGCAGTGCTGAAGCTGGTAATGCCATCCATAGCCAGGCGCCACAGCCGGGCCAGGTTGTACTTACTACTGCCCTGCATGCGCTTCATGCGCGGGTAATACACCAGGCCCGCCCGGAAGCCCATCTCCGGAAAAATACCCCGCAGAAACAGGTTCACCTCTGTGTATTCATCCAGGGCCCGCAGCACGCGTGCGCTCACCAGCCTGTACTCGGCATGGTTGTAGATAATGCGGATACCCAGCATACGCAGCAGGCGGTAGTAGCTCTTGGCAGGCACCCGCTTCACCCGGGTATCGGTGCGGCGGCTGGCCCGCACGCCATACACCACCTCATAGCCCTCGTAGTACAGCTGCAGCATGTGCACAATGGCCTCGGGGTCATCCTGTCCGTCTGCATCCAGGGTTACCACCACATCGGCCCGGGCGTGCTGCATACCGGCCAGGAGTGCTGACTGCTGGCCGAAGTTTCGGCTCAGGCGCAGGGCCTTTACCTGCTGGGGCAGGCGGGCATGCAGCGCCTGCATGGTAGCCCAGCTGTCATCGGTGCTGCCGTCGTCTACCAGCAGCAGGTAGCTGGCAGGTAGTATCAGGCCCTGTGTAGCCAGCCGGTCACAGAGGTCTAGTAGCGCCGCTGTCATTTGGGGCAGCGTATCCTGCTCATTGTAGCAGGGCAGCACCAGGGCTAGCAGGGCGGGTTTGGGCATTTAGTTCAGGGGCTTGGCTATCAGTCGTTCTATTTCGGCCATCAGCTCCGCCTTATCCCAGGGCTTGGCTACAAACTTGTAGAGCCTGGCCTCGGCTTTGGCACGCTCCACACTGGCCTGGTCTGCCTGGCCGCTCAGCATAATCATCTGCACGTGGGGGAAACGCTTATGCACGTTGACCATAAATTCATCCCCCTTCACGCGGGGCATCAGCCAGTCGCATATTATCAGGTCTACGGTTTGCCCCTCGGCATACAGCTCATCAATGTACTCTTCGGCCTCCTCAGCACTCGTAAAGCCTTCGTACAGATATCTATTCCCGAATGTATTGTTCAGCTGGCCAATGAGGCTGGTAAGCACTACCTGCTCATCGTCTACACACATGATAATTTTCTTCGGCATACAGGGGTCGAGTTTAGGTTTAGCATTTCATGTTGTGGCGTAAATCTAGGGAATTTGAGGCAAAAATCTTGCGTAACTTGCGCCATGCGCTTTTTCCAGAATCGTCCGGCTAGTAGTACACACATGAAGTTTCTGATCGTAGGGCTCGGAAATCCCGGAATAGAATACGTCCACACCCGCCACAATGTAGGCTGGCTGGCGCTGGATGCCCTGGCTGGAGATGCGGCCTGGGAAGACAAGCGCTATGCCTGGCGTAGCCAGGTCAAGTACAAAGGCCGGACACTTGTACTCATCAAACCCACTACCTACATGAACCTGAGTGGCAAGGCTGTGCAATACTGGCTTACACAAGAAAAGATAGCCAAACAGCATATGCTGGTGATTACCGACGATCTTTCGCTCCAGTTCGGCAAAGTGCGCCTGCGGGGCAAGGGCTCAGCCGGAGGGCACAATGGCCTGAAAGACATAGAAGCGGTGCTACAGACCCAGGAGTACGCACGCCTGCGGGTGGGCATTGGCGACCAGTATGCACCGGGCAAGCAAGTAGACTATGTGCTGGGCGAATTTGGCCCAAACGAAAAGCCGCATCTGCCCGAACTGCTGGGCACCTGTGCCGACGCTGCCAGGGCCTTCTCCTTTATGCCCCTGGAGCAGGTGATGAGCCAATACAACGGCAACGCCGTGCTGGCTACCGGCCCCGGCCCTGCCTGACCCCCCTGCCCGCAAGTAGCTGGCAAGGCTTAATGTTTTCATAACATTGGAGCCCTGATTAGAAAACACTGTAGTCCGAATTTTGCGCCGTGAAAAAAACGGGCGTGGTCAAAAAGCGGTTCCTGACCCTCAGTATGCTACTGCTGCTGGCGTGCGGGAAGCTACAGGCTACCGTGCCCGACCGGATCGTATTTGAGCCTGCAAGCCTGACACAGGCTATACAGGCTGCCAGCCACCAGGGTAAATACGTGTTTATAGATGTGCGGGCACCCTGGTGCGCGCCCTGCAAGGCTATGGAAGAACGGGTGTTTACCGAGGCATCGGTGTCCGGCTTCTGGCAGCAGCACTTCGTAAGCCTGCAGGTGGATATAGAGCAGACGGAAGATGCGGCCCTGTTGGCACAGTTCGACTACTATCAGACTAGCCTGCCAGCCCTACTCTTCTTCGACCCCCAGGGCGAGCTGGTGCATGTGGCGAAGGGCTACCAGTCGGCCAGCGAGCTGCTAGGCCAGGCACGCCTGGCCATCGACCCCAGTCAGCATCCCGCTACCTACCGTAGGCGCTACGAGGCTGGGGAGCGCAGCCCCTACTTCCTGGCCGACTATGTGCGGAAGCTGAAATCCATGGACGACCCCCGCTTAGCGAGCGTACAGGGAGAGCTGCTGCAGCAGCTGCCTGAAGATCAGTACTTTGACAGCAAGCTACAGCAGGCAGTATATGCCCAAACGGACAAGCTGGATGCCCCCCATGTACAATACCTCTGCCAAAACATGGCGGCGTATAATGCCCGCTACGGTGCGGGCCAGGCCGAGGCGATCCTGTACCTCCCCTGGCGGGATGCGTACGTGCAGGCCCTGCTTGCCCAGGATGACGCGCAGCTGGAAACAGCCCGAAATCGGGCACGGCAAATCTTTGGCCCACTTGCCCCGGACCGAATCGCAGAGGTAGACCAGCAGCTGGGCAGCTACCAGCAGCAGCCATAAGGGCACTACCCGTGCGGGGTTTTTCTTCTAACACGCCCGGCAAATGGAAGCTATCTTGGCGAAGCTTAGGGGAAAAAAGAACTTTTAAAAAAGGGGGAAGAAATGAAGACTAACTGTACATATAGTGGTTTTCAAAATAGCCAAATAAGTGCATAATAATGAGTCAACATAGTGCCTATTAATGATTCTATATATTATATTTATAATATTCTAATATATCATCTTTTTGTCATGCTTAACATCTACTTCCTCATTTAATTCATTTTTTACGCAATCCCTAATCGATCTTTTAAGTCCATTAAATTCAGGTGGAAATAATTGAAGATGGACTGTAACATAAACTAGAAACAAGAATTCAAAAAAATATAAAATGAAGAGTAATCCAAATTTATCTTTTCTAGTAGAGAAAAATAAGAAAAACATAATCACATCTTTTATAGCAAGAAATATCGAAACAAATATAAATCTTTGAACTACATGTGTATAATAACATATACCAAGAACGCTACCTGAAAAATTAACAATCATCAAAAAGAACAAGATCAGGCATGTTATTAAAAATAAGATTACAGCTATTAACCGAAAATAGAATATATTCATAATTTATCTCAATCTATCTCACATTCTTTGTATTCCCAGACTACACTTCCATCACTACTTCCTGGAAGTTCAGGCATTTCACACGGTCCCGTACTTACATCTGTATTATCAGGTACCCAAGCGGCATTATCTTTGTCCCTAGGAAGATTTCGATAATAATAAAGAGGCGATTTACATTGCCACTTTTGCATATCGAGCATGGCATTCTTAACTACATTACTATATCGACTGGTAGCATGATTTTCAATAACATCCCTCCAGTATGTTTGATGCGGTGTTTTCGCAATTCCAAATCTATCTACGCCCTCTATTTTTCGATTAAAGAAATTAACCACCGGATCATTATCCAGTTCGAACTGGTAGGTCAGTGGCTCTTCG